>NZ_JBMRCP010000096.1:0-23429 GCF_057350545.1 Pseudolysinimonas sp.
CGAGGAGGCCCATGAGCGTGGCGGGTCCGCCGAGGGCGGCGAGCGGCATCCCTCCGCCGATGACCTTGCCGAACGTCACGAGGTCGGGCACCCACCCCGTCGAGCCCGTCGCCCCCGCGAACGCGCCGCCCGAGGCCTCGAGCCCCCACCACCCGGCGGGTCCGACGCGGGAGCCCGTTGAGCGGGAACCCGCTCGCGGTCGCCGCCGGACTCACGACGCTGCGGCTCGCGACGCCCGAGGTGTACGCCCACGTGGATGCCGCCGCGGCGTCGGTCGCCGCCGCGGTGCACGACGCGCTCGACGCCGCCGGGGTCGCCCACGTCATCCCGCGCGCCGGGTCGCTCTTCTCGGTCGCCTTCCGCGAGGGTGAGGTGCTCGACTACGACGACGCCCGCGACCAGGAGTCGTGGCGCTACCCGCCGTTCTTCCACGCCATGCGAGACGCCGGAGTCGCCCTCCCGCCGAGCGCGTTCGAGGCGTGGTTCCTCACCGCCGCCCACGACGACGCGGCGCTCGACCGCATCCACTCGGCTCTTCCGACGGCTGCCGAGGCCGCTGCTCGGGCGATCGCTCCGTAGTTTTGTCGGGTTAGTTGCACATTGCTCCGTCCTCCGGGTGCAATCTGCAACTGAGGGTCTCGACACGCGCCTGCGGCGCTACTCGACCACCGACGGGTCTCGACATGCGCGGGCGGCGCTACTCGACCACCGACGGGTCTCGACACGCGCCTGCGGCGCTACTCGACCACCGAGGGTGGCCGGTCAGCCGGCGAGGGCGGTGCTGAGTTCCTCGGCGGCCGCGCGGAGGGCGTCGAGTCGCTGCCCACTCTCGTCGCCGCGCAGCAGGGCGGTGGTGCCGAGCACTCCGATGGCGGCGACGACGTCGTGCCCCACCCCGAAGACGGGGGCGGCCGCGGACTCGAGACCGTCGCGGCGGAGGTCGGCCCAGGCGAGGCCGTCGCGCCGCACCTTGGCGAGCTCCGCCTGCTCGTCGCGCGCCTCGGCGGGCGGCAGCGCCGCGAGCGCGCGGGAGACGACCGACGGATCGGAGTGGTACGCGAACAGCACGCGCGACTGCGCGGCCCGCGGTTCGAGCACGGTGCCGACGCGCACGGTGAGCAGGATGGTGCCCTCGGGCGCCTCTTCGACGAGCGTCACGACGGCGCCGCCTCGACCGAGGAAGCTCAGCACGGCGGTGAGCCCTGCCCGGTCGGACAGCCGACGCAGGATGGGCGGCGCGAGCGTGAGGACCTGCTGACGCGTCGACACGAGCGCGGAGAGCTGGTCGACGAGCGGCCCCGGTCCGTTGCCCGCCGACAGGAAGCCGGCCCCCTGCAGGGCGTGCAGGTAGCGGTGCGCGGTCGTGCGGTTGAGCCCGAGGCGCGAGGCGACGAGGGATGCCGTCAGCGTGCGGGTGTTCTCGTCGAACAACCCCAGCACCGCCGCCGCGCGGTCGATCGACTGGATGGGGCCGCGGTCGTCGGCGTCGGGATCGGGCGGCGTGGGCATCGCGCCCAGTCAAGCATCCGGGCCGTGCGCCGGGCTACTCGCCCGCGACCGCGCGCTACGTGATCGCGAGCGCGTTGGGCGGGGAGCCGACGCCGCCGGGCAGGTTGAGCGGCTTCACGGTGAGGAAGAACTCGCGCACCCCGTCGGCCGCACAGTGCTCGGCGAGCTCGTCGAGTTTCCAAAGTTCGCCCACCGCCATCCCGAGCAGCGCGATGAGCGGCCGGTGCAGCATGCCGGCGTGGTCGACGCCGCGCGCGGGAGGCACGTCGTCGGGGGAGCGGAAGTCGCTGTCGAGCACCGGGTCGGCCTCGACCGCGAGGTTGTCGGCGGCAACGAGGGCGATCTCGTGGTCCCAGAGCCAGCGCAGCACGTTCCGCTTCTGCGCGAGCCCGGGCGAGAGCCGCCACGGCGTCGCCGCGCGTTCCTCGAGCGTCTTCGCGAGGTACCGTTCCGCCCACCCGGTGCGGATCAGCAGGAGCTCGCCGCCGGCGAACGACACCCCTTGGGCGTCGGCGATCCGGTCGAGCATCGGCCCGTCGATGGCGATCGTGCTCTCCGTCGAGTAGTCGAGCCCCTCCGACGCGAAGTAGCGGGGCAGGTCGAGCAGCACGCCGCGTCCGGCGATGCCCGCGCGGGCGTACGAGTGGATGCCGAGCGCGGTCGAGTCGGGACCGTTGGCTTCGGGGGCGAGGCCGCCGTAGAACCCGCGGCCGGGGTGGCCGATGTGGCGCAGCGCGTCGAGCTGCGACGACGACTGGAGGTAGAACGAGTCGACCCAGTCGTCGCGGTGGAACTCGTTGTTCGAGAAGACGTTGTGCACGAGCGGTCGCCGCGTGCCGGTCGGGTAGGGCTCGAAGGCATCCACCGCGTAGTCGAGGCCGAACCGCAGGCCGGTGCGGATGACCCCGGCGGCTGCGGCGACCCGCTCGGGGGTGAGGAAGTTGATCGTGCCGAGCTCATCGCCCGGGCCGAAGTGCTGCCAGCTCGCCCCGTCGGGCAGTGAGTCGTACGAGGGGTGCGACCCCCCGCCGAGCGGGGTGGTGGTCCCGTCGGCGGGGGATCGCGTGGTCACGGGGTCAGCCCGCGAGCCAGTTGGTGAGCTTCGTCGAGGCCTCGTTGAAGTTCTCGGTGTACCAGGGGATGTCCTGCAGCACCGTGACACCGGGGTTGGTGTCCGGGTTGTAGACCTCCACCTGCGACGAGAACTCGTCGAGGTTCATCTCCGCCGCGAGGTTGATCGGCGCGACCCCGAGCAGTTCGGAGATCTTCGCGACCGGGCCGGGCTCCATGACGCTCGCGAGGAACTCCTCGACGGCCTCCTTCTTCGTCGAGCCCTTCGGCACGGCGAACGCGTTGATCGACGCGACGGTGACATCCCAGACGATCGTGATGTCGACGCCCTCCTTGAGCAGGGGCACGAGACGCGAGTCGGGCAGGAAGAACATGTCCACCTGGCCGGCCGAGACGGCCTGCTGCAGCGCGCCGACGTTCGGGGCGAACGTCGTGACCGAGCGGATGTCCTCGAGCTTGTCGAGCGCGCGGTCGACGTCGAGCGGGTAGACCTCGTCGGGGTCGACGCCGTCGGCGATGGCCGCGTACTCGAGGATGCCGTTCTGCAGGTTGGTCACGAACCCGCGCTGACCGGGGAACTTCTCGGTGTCGAAGAAGTCCGCGACCGTCTCCGGACCGCCGTCCGGGAACGCGTCGGTGCGGTAGGCCATCGGGCTCGCGTTGATCCAGTTGGCCGTGTAGCACTCGCCGACGCTGCCGGGCACGAGGTCCTCCTCGGGCACGGTGAGCTCGATCTCGAGCGGTTCGAAGAGGGTGCCGCAGTTCTGCTCGGCGGCGTACGGGGCCGTCGCGATGACGTCCCACAGCACGGCGCCGGCCTCGACCTGCGCCTTGACCTGCGCCACGTCGGGCGGCGACGTGTTGACGAACGTGATGTTCGGGTGCTGCTGCGTGTACGGCACCTGCCAGGCCTGGATCTGCGCGTCCTGACCGGCGCCGCCGTAGCCGACGTAGGTGATGGTCTGCGGCTCGCCGATGCCGGGGTCGGTGGGCTCGGGGGCGCCGCCGCAGCCGGCCAGCAGGCCGACGGTCGCGACGAGGCTCACCCCGATGAGGAGCTTCTTGGATCGGGACATCTTTGTCATTTCCTCCGTGTCATGGATTGCGAGTGGATCACTTGTGGAGTTGTCGACGGAGTCCCAGCCGTCGGGGATCGCGGGTCGGGTGATCCGCGACGTTTTCAGGCGGCGACGATGCGCTGACGCTCGGGGCGCCAGTGCGCCACGACCTCGTCGCCGATGGACAGGGTGGAGTCGAACGCGTCGAGACGGGCTCGGCCCTTCACGCCCGGTGAGCCGAACGCGAGCATGGCGGTGCGGTACGAGCCCATGTACTCGACGTCGGTGACGACGGCCGGGACGGTGTTCGATCCCGCGGGGGCCTTCGCGGCGGTGGTCGCGATCCCGAGGTCTTCGGGCCGCACGACGACGGCGGCCTCCGTGAGCACGCCCGGGTGCGTCGCGACGCCGGCGGGATCGACCGCCCAGGTCGCGCCCTCCCAGCCGGTCGAGGAGCCGGTGACGCCCGCGCCGAGCTCGAACACGTTCGAGTCGCCGAGGAAGCGCGCCGTGAAGAGCGTCTCGGGAGCGCGGTAGAGCTGCTCGGGGCTGCCGACCTGCTCGATGCGTCGCGTGTTGAACAGCGCGATGCGGTCGGAGAGGTTCATCGCCTCCTCCTGGTCGTGCGTCACGAAGACGAACGTCGAGCCGACCTCGCGGTGGATGCGGCGGATCTCCGCCTGCAGAGCGCCGCGCAGGTTGCGGTCGAGCGCGCCGAGCGGCTCGTCGAGCAGGAGCGCCTTCGGGTCGAACACGATCGCCCGGGCGAGGGCGACGCGCTGCTGCTGACCGCCGGAGAGCTGCGACGGGTAGTTGTCGTCACGGCCGGTGAGCTGCACGAGCTCGAGCACCGCCTTCACCTTCTGCGCGATGACGTCCTTCGGCAGCCGGCGCTCGCGCAGCGGGTAGGCGACGTTCTGCACGACCGTCATGTGCGGGAAGAGCGCGTAGTTCTGGAACAGCATCCCGAGGTCGCGCTTGTGCGGGGGGAGCTTGCCGACATCGGCGCCGTTGAGCGCGATCGTGCCCGCGCTGAGCGACTCGAAGCCCGCGATGAGGTTGAGCGTCGTCGTCTTGCCGGAGCCCGACGGGCCGAGCAGGGTCATGAACTCACCCGGCTCGATCGTGAGCGAGATGTCGTCGACGGCCGGGACGGCGAGTCCGTAGTCCTTCGTGACGTGCTCGAGACGGATCTGTGTACCCTGCCGGGTCTCGGTCACGGGGGCGTCGGCCGCTGCACTCACGGACGTCGTGGTCGGGGTCATGGGTGTCTCCTATCGGCGCTTCGTGCGTCGGACGAGCAGGGGGATGAGCAGCAGCAGCGTCACCGAGACGACGACGAGGCTCGACGCCGCAGCGATCGTCGGGTCGACCTCGACGGTCACCGCGGTGTACATCTGCACGGGCAGGGTCTGGAAGAACGGCGAGCGCAGGAAGAGGGCGATCACGACCTCGTCGAGCGAGGTGACGAAGGCGAACACCGCACCGGTGAGCACGCCCCGGCTGATGAGCGGCAGCGTGACTCGCTGGAAGGTGCGCAGCGGCGAGGCGCCGAGCGACGCGGAGGCGCGCAGCAGCTTCGGGTCGAATCCGCCGAGCGCGCTCGTGACCGAGACGAGCACGAACGGCACCCCGATGGCGGCGTGGGCGAGCACGTAGCCCCCGATCGAGCCGACCAGGTGCCACTGCAGGAAGGAGATGTACACCGCGACCGCGACGACGATCGCCGGGGTCACCATCGACACCATGAGGAGGGTGCGCACGAACTGCGACAGTCGACCGGTGAGCTGGTTGAGTCCGAGCGCCGCGGCCGTGCCGACGACGGTCGCGAGCGCGGAGGCGAGCACCGCGACGACGAGCGAGTTGCCGAGCGACCCGATCCACTTGGGGTTCGTGAAGAAGTTGACGTACAGGTCGAGCGAGAACTGCTTGGGCGGGAACTGGAAGCTGCCCGCGCCTCCGAAGCTCATCGGGATGACGAAGAGCGTCGGCAGGATGAAGTAGACGGCGACGGCGACCCCGACGACGGTGAGCCACCACGGGATCGGGTCGACGCTCCGGTCGCGGCGACGGCGACCCTTGCGTCCGGCGGTCACGTACGAGGTCTCAGTCGACAGGGTGTCGGGGCGCGCGGTGTCGGTGCTCATCAGCGGCCCTTCGATCCGGAGGTGGCGACGACGCCGATCGCGGAGATCGTGCCGCCGATGCGGTTCGCCCACGCGACGAGCACGAGGGTGACGACGAGCACGAGCATCCCGAGCGCGCCGGCGCCGGCGAAGTCGAGCAGCTGCGTCGTGCGCTGCGCGAGCAGCTGGGCGATGAGCGACTGCTGCGGCGAGCCGAGCAGCGCGGGCGTCACGTAGAAGCCGAGGCTCAGCGTGAAGACGAGGATGAGGCCCGCGACCACGCCGCCCCGGGAGAGCGGCCAGTAGATCTTCCAGAACGCCACGAGCGGCGACGAGCCGAGTCCGCGCGCCGCGAGCAGCAGCTTCCGGTCGATGCCGGACAGCGCGCTGAACAGCGGCAGCACCATGAACGGCAGCAGCACCTGGCTCATCGCGATGGTGACGCCGATCTGGGAGCCGACCAACTGCACGTCGCCGAGTCCGAGCCAGGTGAGCACGGTGTGCACGGGTCCGTTCCTCTGCAGGATCGTCAGCCAGGCGAAGTTGCGCGCCATGACCGAGGTCCAGAACGGGATGAGCACGATCACGAGCAGCACCGCCCTCGTGCGGTCGCTCACGCGCGTCATGAAGTACGCGTACGGGTAACCGAGCAGGAAGGCGACGACCGTGACGATGAGGGCGGTGGATGCCGTGCGCCCGAGCACGGTGAGCGTCACGCCGTCGGTGAAGAGACGCACGTAGTTGTCGAGCGTGAAGTCCGGCGCCGAGAGGCTGCGGAGGAAGCTCTGCCCGAGGGGCAGCAGCAGGATGCCGGAGAGCAGCGCGAGCGCCGGCACGAGCAGCAGCCACGCGGGTCGCGGCCGCCTGGTCGATGTCGTCGTCGTCATGATTCCTCGGGGTCGTTTCGGATCTAGGGTGCCAACAGGCCGCTGAGCTCGTCGGCGGATTCGCGGAGCAGTCGCACCTTCTCGGCGCCCGGCTCCTCGGCGGCGAGCACCGCGCTCGTGCCGATGAGCGCCATCGCCGCCTGGATGTCGGTGGCGCCGAACACGGGTGCCGCCACGGAGGCCAGCCCGATCCGGCCCAGGTCGCCCCAGGCGATCCGCTCGCGGCGCACGCGCGCCAGCTCGGCCATCTCGACGCGCGCCTCGGCGGGGGAGAGCCCGGCGTGCACGCGGGTCACGACGCCCGGGTCGGACTGGAAGGCGAGCAGCACGCGCGACTGGGCGGCGCGCTCCTCGAGGTTCGTGCCGACCTTGACGGTGAGGATGATCGTGCCGCGGCTCGCCTCCTCGACGAGGGTGACGACGGCGCCCGAGCGTCCGAGCATGCTGAGCACGCAGGTCGACCCGGTCGCGTCGGAGAGGCGCCGCATGATGCCCGGCGCGATGCTCAGGATCTGCTGGCGGCCGGAGATGAGCGCGGAGAGCTGGTCGAAGAGGGGGCCGAGGCCGTAGCCGGCGTCGAGGAATCCGGAGCTCTGAAGCGACTGCAGGTAGCGGTGCGCCGTGGTGCGGTTGAGGCCGAGGCGCTCGGCGACGATCGCCGGCGAGAGGGTGCGGGTGTCCTGGTCGAGCAGCGCGAGCACGGCGGCGGCGCGGTCGATCGACTGGATCGATCCCTTGTCGACGTCGGGAAGGGCCGAGACGAGCGCGTCGCGGTCGGCGTCGGGTTCCATCTCCACCTCCTCGTCGAGATCGTGCTGCGGGCATCCGGTCACTTGTTCGGATCGTAACCGCGTGTTTCAGATTCTGAACGGTAGAACACGCAGCCCGACCTCGTCAACTCCAGAGATCGCTTACTGATGCGTTCGCATCGCGCAATGGACAATCCGCATCGTGTGTCATATGGTGAACCGCACGTTCCAGAATCCGAACACAAGGAGGTAGTCGGATGGACGCTCCCGACACCCGTCCCACGCCCTCGCCCGCCCTTCTCAAGGTGCTCAACGGCGCCGTCGACCTGCACACGCACTCGGGCCCGAGCCCGTTCCCGCGGAAGCTCAACCACGTCGAGGCGTCGTACGACGCCGCGTCGATCGGCCTGCGCGCGATCCTCATCAAGTCGCACCACCACAACACGGTGTTCGACCTGCTCGCGATGCGCGACCTGCTCAAAGACGCCCCCACCCCCGCCTACGGCGGCGTGGCCCTCAACTCCGAGGTCGGCGGCGTGAACCCCTCCGCCGTCGCCGTCGCGATCCAGATGGGCGGCAAGGCGGTGTGGGGTCCGACCGTGTCGGCCGCCCGTCACATCGAGGCGCACAGTCACGACGACGGCTTCCCCTCCGCGGGCGGCGACCTCGAGGAGAGGGAGGAGTCGATCTACGACGCCGCCGGCAACGTCTCCGCCGAGACCGTGCGCGTCACGCAGCTCGTCGCCGAGGCCGACATCATGCTCACCGGCGGCCACCTCGACGTCGACTCGCAGAAGGCGTTCTTCGCCACCGCGAAGGAGAACGGCGTCAAGCGCCTCCTCCTGCACCACCCCGACTTCATCATCGGCGCGTCCGACGGCGACGTGGAGGAGCTCCTCTCCTACGGCGCCTTCGTCGAGCACGAGATGTCCATGTACCACCCGGGCGTCCCAGCGCCCGGGTGGCCGATCTCCCGCCTGGTCTCCTGGATCGAGCGGATCGGCCCCGAGCGCACCGTCATCGACTCCGACCTCGGTCAGCTCGCCAACCCCTACCCGGTCGACGGCTACATCTACGTCATCCAGCAGCTGCTCGACCACGGGATCTCGGAGAAGGACGTGCGGCAGATGATCTGCCACAACACGGCCTACCTCCTCGGTCTCGAGGACTCCCCGAAGGCGAAGTAAGAGCATGCAGCGCGCCGACAAGGTCATCATCTCGACGGCTGTCACGGGCAGCGTCAACGTGCCGTCGCAGAGCGACTACCTGCCGCTGTCGCCCGAGCAGGTCGTGCAGGCCTCGCTCGAGGCGGCCGCGGCGGGGTCGGCGATCATCCATCTGCACGCGCGTCACCCCGACGGTCGACCGGCCTTCGAGGCGGGTGTGTTCGAGCAGATCATCCCGGCGATCCTGAACGAGGTGGATGTCGTCATCAACATGTCGACGGGTGGCTCGTCGCAGATGACGATCGACGAGCGCCTCGCCGGCGCCGTGCGGTTCAGCCCCGAGCTCGCGAGTCTCAACATGGGCTCGATGAACTTCGTCTACTCCGGGATCGCCGACAAGGTCACCGAGTGGAAGCACGACTGGGAGAAGCCCTACGTGCTCGGCACCTACAGCCACCCGTTCATCAACTCGTTCGCGACGATCGAGCACGTGCTGCGCTCGCTCGGGCAGGAGCGAGGAACCCGCTTCGAGTTCGAGTGCTACGACATCGGGCACCTCTACTCGCTCGCCTACTTCGTCGAGAAGGGGCTCGTGGAGCCGCCGTTCATGATCCAGGGCGTCTTCGGCATCCTGGGCGGCATCGGCGCCGACCACGCCAACCTGACCCACATGGTCGCGATCGCCGACAAGCTGTTCGGCGCCGACTACCAGTTCTCGGCCTTCGCCGCGGGCCGCGCCCAGTTCGAGTTCGCGACCCACGCGGCCTGGCTGGGCGGTCACGTGCGGGTCGGGCTCGAAGACAGCCTGTGGATCGGCAAGGGCCGGCTCGCCGAGAGCAACGCCCAGCAGGTCTCGAAGATCCGCGGCGTCGTCGAAGACCTCGGCCGCGAGATCGCCACCCCCGACGACGCGCGCCGGATGCTGGGGCTCAAGGGCCTCGCCGGCGTCACCCTCTGATGTCTCAACCCTTTCCGTCCTAAGGAACTGCTCGTGTCTACCCAGTACGCCGCCGACGACGTCCGCTCGAACCTCGCGGTCGCCGCGCCGACGGTCACCGTCGACCCGTCGACGCCGATCAAGCCGTCGCAGTGGATCGAGTTCCTCTCCCATCCACCGACGGAGGTCGCCTCGGGGGGCAGCCGCACGTGGCTCGCCCGCGGCGCGACGCTCGTCATCGCCTACACCCAGGCGGTGGCGGGGGATGTCTTCACCCGCGTCGGGCAGCCCGACGAGTACGCCGTGCTGCAGTACTCCGACAGCGCGCGCGTGCGGGTCACCGCCGGTGAGGCGACCGAGGAGGTGCGCGAGGAGGCGTTCGTCGTCGTCCCGCCCGGCGACTCGGCGGTCGAGGTGCTCGCCGACGGCCTCCTCATCCGCCTGTTCTCGGTCGTCGCCGACGACCTGCGCGAGGCGACGCTCAACGCCGACGCCTACGCCGAGCCCGACCTTCGGGCGGCGCCGCTCGGAGCGTGGCCCGACCCCGTCGACGGCTACCGGCTGCGCGTGTACCGTCTGGCCGACCACCCCCTCGTCACCGGACGATTCGGGCGCATCTTCCGCACGACCAACATGATGGTGAACTTCCTCGCCGAAGAACCCGGCCCGCGCGACCCGCTCAGGCTGTCGCCGCACTACCACGACGACTTCGAGCAACTCTCGCTCGCGCTCAAGGGTCGCTTCGTGCATCACATCCGCTACCCGTGGGGCCCTGACTCGACGCAGTGGCGCCCCGACGAGAGCCGCGAGATCGCGACACCGTCGGTGTGCGTCATCCCGCCGCCGACCGTGCACACGACGCAGGGTGTGGGGCCGCACCAGCAGCTCATCGACCTCTTCTCGCCGCCGCGCGTCGACTTCTCGACCTCGGGCTGGGTGGTCAACGCCGCCGACTACCCCGCGAAGCCGGGCGTCGGCATCCCCGAGGGGCACTGATGGCGGGGATGCCGCGGCACAGCCTGTTCCGCGCGGCACTGCGCCGCGGCGACGGGCCGCCGCTCGGCACCTGGGTCAAGCTGCCCGCGATGGAGAGCATGGAGCTCGTCGCGCTCGCGGGGTTCGACTTCGCCGTGATCGACCTCGAGCACTCCGCGATCGACCTCGAGACGGCCTACCGGCACATCGGCACGGCCCTGCTCAGCGGGGTCTCGCCGATCGTGCGCGTGCCGGCGCTCGACGGCGGGATCGTGCAGCGCATCCTCGACGCCGGGGCGGAGGGGATCATGGTGCCGCACGTCGACACCGTCGAGCAGGCCGCCGCGGCCGCCGCCGCCGTGCGGTTCGCGCCACGCGGCACGCGAGGCGTCGGCGGCACGAGCCGGGCCGGGGCGTGGGGGGCGCTGCCGCGCGAGGAGTACCTGCGCTACGGCAACGAGGAGGTCGTGCTCATCCCGCAACTGGAGAGCGCGGAGGCCGCCCGCAACGCCGCCGCGATCGCCGCGGTGCCCGGCGTCGACGCGCTGCTCGTCGGCGCCGCCGATCTCTCGACGAGCCTGGGCCTCGCCGAGACCGATCCGACGGTGGTCGAGCTCATCGCGGGGGCGATCCAGGAGGCGCGGGCCGCGGGGATGCCGATCGGCAACGCCGGCGGTGCCACGGCGGCGTCGGTGCAGGCCGCGGTCGACGCGGGCTTCGATTTCACCATGATGAGCAACGACGCGAGCCTGCTCGGCGCCGCGGCCGCCGCGGCCGTCACGGCAGGCCGTACCGTACGGTACGGTACGGCGTGACCGTCCTCCGGGTGCCGCTCGAGTTGCGCTGGGCCGACACCGATCAGTACCGGCACGTCAACAACGTCACCGCCGTGCGCCTCGCGGAGGAGGCCCGCATCCGCGCCCTCGGCCTGCCCGAGAAGCCCGAGCACTTCCCACCCGGGCCGCCGCCGGTGCTCGCGGTGCTGGGTGCGGGCACGTTCACCATGACGGTGAGCCAGCGCTTCGAGTACTCCGCTGAGATGCCGTACGCCGGTCAGACCGTCTACGCCGACGTCTGGCTCTCGAAGGCGGCGGGTCGCGCCGTCACGATGGAGTGCCGCGTCGGGGACGGGAACGGCATCCAGTACTTCATCGCCCGCGTCACGGTCGTCATCATGGATCTCGCGACCCGACGACCCCGAGCGCTCACCGACACCGAGACCGCTCACCTGAGCGCGCACCTGGGCGAACCGCTCGCCTTTCGAGACTGAGGAGACAGAGATGACCGGACTGCTCGACGGAAAGGCCGTGCTCCTCGTGGGCGCGAGCACCGGGATCGGCCTCGAAGCCGCCCGCGTGTTCGCGGAGGAGGGCGCGCGGCTCGTGCTCTCGGCCCGCTCGGGCGACGCGCTCGAGGCGCTCGCCGAGGAGTTGCGGGAAGCAGGCCACGAGGTGCGCGTCGTCGTCGGCGACGTCACGTCCGGCGTCGATGTCGCCCGCATGGTCGACGAGACCGTCGCCGCGTACGGCCGTCTCGACGGCGCCTTCAACAATGCGGGCGTCGGACAGGTCGGGATGCTGCACGAGGTCAGCGAGGACGACTTCGACCGCGTGATGGCGATCAACGTCAAGGGCGTCTGGCTGTGCCTCCGCGAAGAGCTGCGGGTCATGCGTGCGCAGGGGTTCGGCGCGATCGTCAACACCTCGAGCGTCGGCGGCTACAAGGGCAACACGGGACTCGGCGTCTACCAGGCGACGAAGCACGCCGTCATCGGCCTCACCCGCAGCGCCGCCCACGACAACGGGTCGCTCGGCATCCGCGTCAACTCGGTCGCGCCGGGGCCGACCCGCTCGGCGATGATCGACGCGATGCTCGAGAAGGACCCGAGCGCGATGGATAAGCGCCTCGCCGTCATGCCGCTGCACAAGATCGGCACCGGCGCCGAGGTCGCAAACGCCGCGGCCTGGCTGCTGAGCGATCGCGCGAGCCACACCACCGGGATGGTGCTGCCCGTCGAAGGCGGGATGACGGCCTGAGAATCTCTCAGCCTGATGACTCCCTGGGAAGTCAAGACGTACTTGCCCAGGGGCCGACCTCCTAGCGTGGGACCCGGTTGCGGCCGTCAGGTCGCCCGGAAGGAGCACGTGATCATGAGCATCGGTACTGGTGTCGTCCTCTTCGTCATCGGAGCGATCCTGGTCTTCGCCCTCAACTTCGAGACCGGTTTCATCGACCTCGACCTCGTCGGCTACATCCTCATGGGTGCCGGTCTGGTCGTGTTCATCATCGGCCTCGTCCTGCTCGCGCGCCGTCGTCAGGCGGTCAGCACGACCCGTACGGGCACCGACTCGGTGACCGGCGAGCGTGTGCAGCAGCGCGTGACGGAGACCGACGACCCCACCACGGTCTGATCCGCGAGACTCAGGCACCCGCTGCCTGCGAGAAGAGCCCGGCCGCGAGGCCGCGCTCTTCTCGTGCGGGCGTGCGGTCAGAGGTCGAAGCCGCCGTCCCAGCCCATGAGCACCGTCGTGATGCGATCTGCGACGATCCCGAACGACACGACGGTGCCGTCGGAGGCGACGCCGGTGATGTCGTCGCCCGTGAACAGCGAGCCGTAGTAGACGTTCGTGCGCCACTCCGCGATCGTGGCGGCGGGCACGCTCCAGTTCCACGGGCCGGGCGCCCCGGTCACGTAACTCAGCTCCGCGGCCGCCTCCGCCGGCGACAGGTCGCCGCAGCACTCCGTCGACATGATGATGACCTCGACCGGGTTTGCGAAGTAGCCCTCGACGGCCGCCGTGTTGCCGCTCTCGATCGCGGCGCGGATGTTCGCGCGGTCGGCGGCGTCGAGGCTCGGCGCGGGTTCCGGGTCGGGCTCGGGCTCGGGGTCGCTCGACTCCGAGGGGTCGGGCGTGGGCTCCTCGCTCGAGGACGGGGTCTCGGTACCGGTGCCGGTCGGCTCCGGTACCGGGGTGGGGTCGCAGGCAGTGAGCAGACCACCGAGCAGCAGAGCGATCGCCACGACGGGCAGGGTGCGGGACGTGCGCATGGGGTCTCCTCGTTCGGTGGGCTACATCATGACGACGTGCAGGACCCACGTCGAGGTTGACGTGACGCGTAGCCTGGGCGCATGGCCGAGACTCCGACCCCGACCGCCGTCGCGGTGGCCCAGTTCGCGCCCGGGGATGACGAGGCGGCGAACCTCGACAGCATCCGTCGCCTCGCCGAAGACGCGGCCTCGCGTGGCGCCCTGCTCGTCGTCTTCCCCGAGTACGCGTCGTACTTCACCCCCGGCCTCGGAGCCGACTGGCTCGACCACGCGCAGACCCTGCACGGCCCGTTCGTGCGGGCGCTCGCCGAGATCGCGGCGGAACTCGGCATCCATCTCGTCGCCGGGATGCTCGAACTCGTGCCCGGCGAGGCGGAGCGGGTCGCGAACACCCTCGTCGCGGTCGACTCCTCGGGCGAGGTCGTCGCGCACTACCGCAAGATCCACCTCTACGACGCGTTCGGGATGCGCGAGAGCGACCGCATCGTCGCCGGTCCCGTGTGGGCGTCCGACGCCGCGCCGACCTTCGCCTTCGGCGGCTTCACCGTCGGGCTGCAGACCTGCTACGACGTGCGGTTCCCCGAAGTCACCCGGCGCCTCGTCGATGCGGGGGCCGACCTCATCCTGCTGCCCTCGGAGTGGGTGCGCGGCCCGCTGAAGGAGCACCACTGGCGCACCCTCGTCACCGCCCGTGCGATCGAGAACACCGTCTACATGGTCGCTGCCGACCACGCGCCGCCGGTCGGTGCGGGCAACAGCATGGTCGTCGACCCGATGGGCGTCGAGCTCGTCACGGTGGGGGAGTCGACGGATGTCGGGGTCGCCTGGATCTCGCCGCAGCGGCTCGTCGAGGTGCGGCACACCAACCCCGCGCTGAAGCTGAGGCGGTTCCGCGTCGAACCGATCTCGGTGGTCGAGTAGTCCGCGCAGCGGGCGTGTCGAGACCAGGACCCGGATGCCGTCGCCGCAATCCCTGAGCGAGACCGATCGTCGTCTCGTCGCGCTGTGGGCCGCCGACTGCGCCGAGCGCGTGCTCCCGCTGTTCGAGTCCGTGGCGCCGAGCGACGATCGTCCACGGGACGCGATCGCGCGGGCGCGGGCGTTCGGCCGGGGCGAGCTGGATGCCGCGGGCGAGATCCGTCGGCGGTTCGTCGCGGGTCGCGCCGCCCAGGGGCTCACGGATGCCGGCGCGATCGCGGCCGCCCGAGCCGCCGCGCAGGCGGCCGGTGTCGCGCACATGGGGGCGCATGCGCTCGGGGCGGCCGCCTACGCGGCGAAGGCGGCGGGTCTCGCGGGCACCGACGCGGAGGCGATCCGACAGCTTGACCACGCGACCCCCGAGGCCCTCGCTGCTCTCCGGCGGTTGCCACTGCTCGGCGAGGACTCCGCCGGACCGCTGGGCGCGGGTCTGCTCGCGTCGGGCGTGCTCGGCGCGCACATCCGGGCGCTTCAGGCCGAGCTGCTGCGACGGTTGACCCCGTCGGTGGTCGAGTAGCCCGCGCAGCGGGCGTGTCGAGACCTCCTGCCGCGTCTCGACACGCGGCTGCGCCGCTACTCGACGACCGAAAGAGGAGCGCGCCGCACGACGAGCGAGGCGTAGGCGGGGATGAGCACGCGCCGACCGTAGCGCCGGGACACGATCTCGAACGGGCGCCCGTCGCCGAGGAGCAGGTCGACGATCGCGCCGAGCTCGGCTCGCGCGAGCGGACCGCCGAGGCACAGGTGGCGCCCCGCGCCGAACCAGAGCTGCCGGTGCTGTGGCAGGTAGGGGCGGTCGATCCGGTACCCGCCCGCGAGGTTGTTGGCGGTCCAGGTGAGCACCATGACGCGGTCGCCGGCCCGCAGCGTGCGACCGCTCACGGTGACGTCGGCGAGCACCGAGCGCCCGATCAGCGGCGCGGGACTCGTGACGCGCAGCGCTTCCCGGATGGCATCGTCGCGGTGCTCGGGCATCGCCAGCAGCCGGTGCTGCTCGCCCGTGTCGTAGAGCAGCGCGGCGGTGCGCGCCATCGCCGACGCCGCGGTCTCGGTGCCGGCGACCATGAGGAGGGTCGAGAGCCCCTGGGTCTCCTGCAGCGTGAGGCCGATCTCGCGGCACCGCCCGATGATCGTGTTCTCGTGAGCGGTGTCGAAGACGTCGCCGATGTGGCCGGTCAGCCGCTCGACGATCACCCGGGCCTTCGCGATCACGTCGGGCGGCAACGTCGTGTCGGCGGTCGTGCCGAGGGCGATCGAGGCGAGCTCCTCGCCGGTGGCGAAGATCTCGCGGAAGGCGTCGTCGCCGCGCTCCTCGTCGACGGGGAGCCCGAGCAGCGTGACGACCATGTGGCCGACGAGCACGCGCGACAGGTCGGCGAGGTCGAGAGGCTCGCCGGCATCCAGGGTCGCCTTCGCCTGCGCGAGCCGCGACGCCCACGCCCGCTCCACGAACGCCGCCGACGTCTTCTCGGTGAACAGCTCGCGGCTGCGGGTGCGCAGGTCGTGGTGGCCGGGCCCGTCGAAGAGGTCGTAGACCCAGTCGCCGAGGATCTGCGCCCACAGGTGGCCGACGCCGCCCTCGGAGAGCAGGGTGAGGTGCTCGGGGTCGTTGAGCAGCGCGCGGGCGGTACGCGGATCGGCGGTGATCCAACCGAGGCCCGGCACTTTCAGCAGCGGGCGAGCGAACTGGCCGAGCCAGTTGAGCATCGGCAGTGCGGGGCGGGCTGCGGACAGCAGTCGGTGCTCGTGGGCGGCGGCGCCGGTGCCGATCCCGTCCCAGAGTCGGAGGCGGCGCTCGCGGCTCGGGGCTGATAGATCCTCGGCGACGGGCATGGCTAGAGTCTCCCGCATGACCGGCACCGGCATCTCACCCGCCCGCTTCCACGAACACCCCGGCGTCGACGACTGGCGCGTCACCTCCCGGGGAGCGGAGGCGGTGTTCCGGGCGTCGTCGCTCGACGCCGCGGCCGCCCTCGTACCGGCGGTCGTCGCGACCGGTCTCGCGGCCGACATCGACCTGCGCCCCGAAGCGGCCGTCGTGCGGGTCGGGTTCGTCGACGACGCCCTGCCCGCCGCGGCCGCAGACTTCGCCGCCGCAGTCTCGTCGGCGGCGGCCGACCTCGGTCTCGTGCCCGATCCCGACGCGGTGCAGGCGGTCGACGTGTTCGTCGCGCAGCACGAGGATGCCGACACCCGCCCGTTCTGGGCGGCCGCGCTCGGCTACGACCTCAAGGGCGACACGGATGCCGTCGACCCGCTGCGTCGCGGACCGGGCATCGCGGTGAACCCGATCGACAACGGCAAGCAGGGGAGAGGTCGCACGCACGTCGATATCCACGTCTCCCTCGACGTGGCCCGCGCACGGGTCGAGGCCGCGCTCGCCGCGGGCGGTCGGCTGGTGGACGACACGTACGCCCCCATGTGGTGGACCGTCGCGTCACCCGACAACCACGGAGTCGACATCGCCGCGTGGATCGACACCTGGAAGGGCTGACGCCCCGGGGTCAGTCGTCTTGGGATCAGTCGTCGAACTCGACGCTGAGCTTCCGCAGCAGGCCCGAGAGCCGCTCCTGATCGGCGCGGGAGAGCCCCGACAGCCAGTGGGCTTCCTCGGCGAGCAGCAGTTTGATGGCGGCATCCACCTGCTCGCGTCCGGCATCCGTCATCACCACGAGCACGCCGCGACCGTCGTGCGGATCGGTGCGCCGCTCGACGAGTCGGCGTTCGACGAGGCGGTCGATGCGGTTCGTCATCGTGCCGCTCGACACGAGCGTCTGCTGCAGGAGCGCCTTCGGGCTCAACTGATAGGGCTTGCCCGCGCGGCGCAGCGCGGCGAGCACGTCGAACTCCCACGCCTCGAGACCGGAGGCCGTGAACGCCGAGCGGCGCGCGCGGTCGAGGTGCTTGGCCAGGCGGTCGACCCGCGACAGCACCTGCAGGGGCGCGAAGTCGATGTCGGGCCGTTCGCGCGCCCACGCGTCGACGATGCGGTCGACCTCGTCGGATGTGGGCATCCAGTCATCATCCCAGGTGCGCGCTGGAGCATGGAGGGGAGCCCATTTCTGGCCTCCGCCGCGACCGCCAGCGCCGACCGCCGTCTCGGCGGTCGGACCCGCCGGCTAATGAGAAACTAGATCGGCGCCCGCGGTGTGGGGCGTGATCCGCCTTGGTGTAACGGCAGCACGACGGCCTTTGGTGCCGTTAGGTCCAGGTTCGAATCCTGGGGGCGGAGCGGCGAGGGGTTCGGGTATCTCCCGACCTCGAGTTCCGATAACTCGGGACGCTTCTGAGCGGTGGCGGAGTCAGCAGGAGGCGGTACTTGAGCGGCAGTTCGTGCGACTCGTGCGCCCAAGCGGTCAGGCTGGCGACTGCGGCCGCCGTCTGCGTCACCGTGTGCTTGTTGCACGGGGCTACCGCGAAGACCGCGAGTCGAACGAAGTCGAGCATGCCGGGGCGCGGGTCCCGAACGAGCTCCCGCGGAACGTAGCCCGCGACGTGCGCCACCACGTCATCGGGCAGGGACTGCACGAGACGAAGAAGATCGTCAGCGTAGGAGTCGGGTGAGTCCGAGCTGCCGGGAGGGAGCGACAGCGCGATGCCGTAGCTGAGGGTCGGGCGCGTGGGCGCGTCGGCTGTCGGGTCGGAGGCGGACTTGTCGTTCACGCTCTGGGAAGATGCGGCGAACGACTCGGGGGCGAGTTCGGATGCGGTCACGCAGACGGAGATGCGGCGATTCCGCTGCTCCCGACCGTGGTCGTCCAGGAGTGCGGTCACGATCCGCTCGTGAACGAGTGGCCGGGAACCCGTCCGCATCCGAGTGCGTCCTCCGGTGCCTGCTCTGCGATCCGGCTCCTGAAGTCCGGCAGAAGGGGGCGTCGCGCAATCGGAGCCCGATCGACCTTCTCCGCGCTAGCGTCGACGACGATGAGCGGGGGGCGGAAGCCGCGCGACGGACGCTCGCGTCCCGTGGAGTCGCGGCGCACCTCACCGACGGCGCGCGTTCGGAGCATGCGTGGTCGTTCCGCAGTCGCAGCGCGTTCGGCCCGCGCCTGGGACGCACGCTCACCTCGTGGGTTGCCGACATCCTCGGATGGCTCGAAGCGGACGGCCTTGCGTCGCAGTCGCTCCAGTCGGCCGAGTTCCGCGCATGAGGTGTTTCGCAGCGGAGTTGCGGGAATCCATCCTGTTCGGATGTGACGGTCGGCCAGGTCGAGACATTACCTAGTCAGAAGTCGTCCATGCGCGGGAGGAGGGGTGGTGCTGCAGTCAACCGAGAGCGTCACGGGCTCCACCGTCAGCGACCGTGTCCTCGTCGAGCGACTTGGCGGCGGTGATCGAGCCGCCTTGGATGCACTCTTCCGTCGTCATGGTCGCACCGTCTTCGCCTACGCCTATAGCAAGACCGGCGATCGTCAGGACGCGGAGGATCTGCTCCAAGACACGTTCGTGACCGTGTGGCAGCGCCGCCACTCCGTGTCGCTCGTCACGGAGTCCGCAGTGCCGTGGCTGCTCGCGACGACGCGGTTCAAAACGCTCAACCTGCGACGCGCGCGCGCGCGTGGCCGCGCCGTCGATCTCATCGAGACCGACGGCGCCACCCCGCACGACTCGACCGCGGCCGCCGCGGAGCTCTCGCTCACCGTGGCCGCCGTCGACCGGGCGGTGGCCGCGATGCCGGAGCTCGACCGACTCGTGTTCGCCCTGTGCGTCGACGGAGACCAGACCTATGCCGAGGCCGCCCGTGATCTCGGCATCTCCCACGCGGCTGTTCGCGGGCGGCTTTCGCGGATCCGAGCCCGGCTCCGCGACGAGATCGACCTTCTGAGAGGACAGTGAGATGCGCGACCAGACCTACGACCTCGACCTCATCTCCGACGAGCGGATGACCGCTCTCGAGCGCGGGGTGCACGCACGCATCGCCGAGCAGCGGCGGCGGAGCCGCGTTCGGCACCGCCTCGTCGCCGCGGGCCTCGCCGTCGCGCTCGTCGGCGGAGGCACCACGGCCGGCGCCATCCAAGCCTGGCAGGTGAACGAGCACGGCCAGAGCTACGGTCGAGGCGACCTGCAAATCGTGGATCCCTCCGACGGCACCGTCGTGGAACCCGATCTCATCGAGGCAGTCGGCTGGAACGGTGAGGAGCGCGTCGTGGGCTACGTGCTCAGCAGCGACCTCTCACCGGAGTTCGCGAACCCGGACGAGGTGGCCGCCTGGCTGGAGGAGCACCCTCTGACCGAAGACCGGGAGATTCCGCTCTACGACAAGGATCTAAACCAGATCGGCGTCTTCATCCTGCAGGGCTTCGACGACGCGACGGAATCGCCGGGAGGGCCATAACCCCAACCTTTCGTCAAACGGGCACCAACGGCCGAATTCTCGGTCGCGTAGGACGCTTTTGTGTCATTTTACGTCGCATAATGCGTGAGTGCGAAAAAGCTTGACCTTCCTCAATGGTCCGCTAAATACTGAGCGCGACAATGCACAATATGGGGTTTGCGTTCTCGGCCGTAAGGTGCGAGTTGACCCCGCGGATCAGGAGGAAATGTGGAAGTCAAACGAAAGACCAACTGGAGGTCGATGCTCCTGGCGGGCGTCGTCGCCTTCGGGCTCGCCGCCGGGGGAACGGCCGCGCTGGCGGCCACCAGCTCCGTCAAGAACGTCGGCGCGTTCGCGGGCTACACGTACACAAATCAGGCGCTGACGCAGGCGATCCCGACCACGAATATCCGTTCGTATGCGTACGCGACAGTAACCGCAGGCGGTGGGCCGCCTGCCAATTACTTCGGCGCGCAACCGCGAACCTTCGCCGGTGGCACCCTTTGTGCAGCCTCGTCGTCGTTCTATTACAACCCCGCCGGTGTCGGGGGAATCTCCCCGCGAGTCGACGGAATCTGCGATCCCGGAGTCGGGCACTACGGCATCGGCCGAACGACTCACTACGACGGGGCGGCGTACAACACCTACACCACCTTCACCACGAGCCCGAACGTCGTCCCGTAGGGAGCCAGGACATGCACAACAAGCTGAGAAGCATTCGCAACGTCGTCATCGTCGTGGTCCTCGCGTCTCTCGCGGGCTTCGGCGTCTCCTCTGCTGCCGTCGCCGCCTCGATGGAACGAACCGAGGTGCCTCCCTTCGAGGTCAACGCCTCCGGGCACACCTTCGGCCGCGGCGACGGAGAGGTCGATCCCGACCTCATCCGTGCTCAGGGAACCAACGGCGAGGTCGGCTACGTGCTCAAGACCGACCTCCTCGGGCCTGAGCTCTCGAGCCCCGAGGAGGTCGCGGAGTGGCTGCGCGAGTTCCCGCAGGATCGACCGCGCGACATCCCGCTGTACGAATCCGACGGTCGGACCGTGATCGGAACGTTCACGCTCGCGCCTGTCGAAGTCGACCCGATCGACGCGCACTAGCGGCAACGGTCCCGAGCGGTGGCGCTCCGCCGCTCGGGACCGCGCGAGACGGCCCAGTCGACCTAGTCGGGGGCCGGCCCGGCGCGTTCCGCCTTGGGTGTAACGACGGCCTTGGAGCCGTGAGCACCGGTTCGAATCAACTCCGCGGATACCAGGGCAGTGAGCCCGGGGTCATCGAAGAGGACGCTGCGGCCTGAGCGGTCGGTGTCGTCGAGGTGGGAGCGGATGTCGAGGAGGGACTTCAAGGAGAAGCCACGAGAAGCCAGACGATCGGTGCCGACGGTCTCGCGGGCCGGGTCTACTCCGCGTTCCCGCCCTCGGCGAGGTAACGGTCGAGCCGACGCGCCCAGTCTTGAAACACGCGTCTTGAGAGCCCGGCGCGTTCGAGGGCGTTCTTTTCGGTGGATCCGTTCGCCTTGTCGGCCCGGACCTGCATGACCTGACGGAATCGGCGGGCACGCGTCTCCTCCTTCTTCTGCTGGATTTCGTTCTGCCGTTCGAGTCGGCGCAGCTTCCCTCTTCTGCTCCCCGCACTCGTTCGCGATTACGAGTTCGAGCAGGCGAACGGTGAACGTGCCGCCCGACGGGTTGCGATGACAGACGGGGGCGTCTACGACAACCTTTGGTGTGACGCCCCTGCTGCCAGGCCGATCGCTCGCCCATACCGACCACGTCTACGAGCTCGACGCACTCGTCGTCGTTGATTCCGGTCGGGGACGCTTCGACCGCAGGCCCGCCGGCCAGTGGTTCAACCGCACGAAGCAGACGTTCGAAATCTCCCACGGCCGCGTTCAGGACGGCGCTCGATCTCTGGTGCATGCGTCAAGCGGAATCCGGGTGGCTCACGTCTACCTCGGCTCCCGCGACTCGCGTCTACCTGCGATCCCGGGCCTGGTGCCCCGCGACCCGATCTCGGCCTACGGGACGAACTTCGCCGCCATGAAGTCGAAGGACCTGGAAGCTCTGTCGGTCCGAGCGGAGCAGATCACCCGCGCGCAGCTCGCGGAGTACCTGACCTCGTGACAGAACGTCTTCCGGAGCAGTCCCGGAATCGTGCTCGCGTTCCCGCCTCTGAGCAGGGATTTTCTCATGCTGTAACTTCGGCGCACTTAGCCTGTAGATGCGCTCACATCTAGGTTCCGACGTTCCCTGATATCTCGGGGCTGCGGGTAGTTGCAGGAATCCCTCGCGGCGACAGTCAGGAGTCGAAGCCGAGCCCCACGGCGTCTAGCCCCTTGAGCAGCAGGTTGCGCCGCCCCTCCCGATGGTCGGCGCGGTCGAGCGACCACCGCGTGAGGTTGATGCCGATCGAGGCGGCCGGCTCGGGCGGGAAGGGGAGCGGACGCTCGCGCACCATCCGGAGCTCCGTGAGCTCGGTCGGCTCGCCGTCGAGGAGGTCGAGCATGACGTCGGCGGCGAAGCGGGTGGCGGCGACGCCGAGGCCGGTGAAGCCGGCGGCGTAGGCGACGCGGCGGCGCCGGGCGATGCCGTAGAAGGCGCAGAAGCGGGTGCTCGTGTCGATCGCGCCCGCCCACCGGTGGCTGAACCGGAGGCCCTCGAGCTGCGGAAACGTCGTGAAGAAGTGGCTCGCGAGGCGCTCGTAGCTCGCGGGGCGCTGCTCGTAGCGCGGGTCGACGCGCCGGCCGTAGTGGTAGATCGCGTCGTAGCCGCCGAACAGGATGCGGTCATCGGCGGTGCGGCGGTAGTAGTGGAACTGGTTGGCCAGGTCCGCAAGGCCCTGCCTGCCGCGCCAGCCGACGCTCGCGAGCTGGGCGTCGGAGAGCGGCTCGGTCATGAGCACGTAGTCGTAGACCGGGACGGTCATGAGCCGGTTGCGGCGCAGCAGCGAGGGGAAGGCGTTGGTCGCGAGCACCGCGCGCCGGGCGCGCACACGTCCGTCCGCCGTGACGGCCCCGACCCCGGCACCCGACGTGTCGAGGGAACGCACGGGGGAGTGCTCGAAGATCCGCACCCCGCGCTCGCGGGCGACCCGCGCGAGCTCGACTGCGAGCTTCGCGGGGTGCACGAGCGCCGTGCTGCGCGTCTCCCATCGGCCGGCGAGGTAGGTGGGCGAGGCGACGGCTCGCTGCACCGCGTCGCGGTCGAGGAACCGGCTCTCTCGCGTCGACTCTCCCTCGAGCCACGCGACCTGGTGCGGCTCAACCGCGACGGTGAGGGTTCCGGTGCGCTCGAAGTCGGCATCCATCCCGAGCGACGAGACCGTGGACTCGATCGCGTCGAGGTTCCGCAGGCCGAGCTCGTCGAGGCGTTCGAGCTCCTCCGGCCAGCGGCGGAGGCCGTTCTCCTCGCCGTGGGTCAGACTCGCCTCGACGAACCCTCCGTTGCGTCCGCTCGCGGCCCAGCCGACCTCGCCGGCTTCGAGCACGACGACGCGCGCGTCGGGGTCGCGGTCTTTCGCGCGGAGCGCGGTCCAGAGTCCCGTGTAAGCGGCCCCGACGACGAGGTCGGCGTCGACGGTGCCGCTGAGCCGGGGCATCCGCTCGCCGGGAGCG
>NZ_JBMRCP010000097.1:0-45849 GCF_057350545.1 Pseudolysinimonas sp.
AGGTTCGACTGCGTCGCCGACAGGTTGCGGTACGCGTTGAGCGCGCCGATGTTGGTGTTGATCTGCATACCCATTGTGATTCCTCCATGATTCGGGTGTGACAGCCGGTCCATCCGTGGTCCGGCAAGTACGACTGTCGGGCGGTGCGGTTATTCCGTTAGAAGTTCGATCGAGCTCGTGCGCGGTCGGTCAGCCGGCGGCCGACATCCCGAGGGCCGCGGTCGGGACGACGCCGGCGCGCAGCCGCGACGTACCGAAGTCGGCGAGCGCCGCGAGGTAGGCGCTGCGGCGCGCGGGGGCGATGCGCGACGACGGCTCGACCGGGGCCGCTCCTTCGTCGCCGTAGTGCGTCGCCATCCCGTCCTTGAGCAGACGCAGCGCCTCGGAGCGCATCTGCGACACCGCCGAGTGGGTGAGCCCGAGTTCGGCGGCGACCTCGGTGACGCTGCGGTCTTCGAAGAACACCTGCTCGACGATGTGCCGCATCTTCTCCGGGAGCGCCTCGACGGCGGCCCGCACGAAGGCGGTGCGCTCGCCGTCGAGGAGGGAGTCCTCGGGGCTCGCGATCTGCGCGGCGACGGTCTCGGTGACGTGCTCGTCGAGCGTCGTGGTGACGGTCGACGCATCGGAGAGGGCCGCGCGCGCCGTGGAGATGTCGACGCCGAGTGCGTTGGCGAGCTCCGTGACGTCGGGCGTGCGGCCTAGCGCGGTGGTGAGGGTCTCCTGCACCGCGAGGGTCTCCTTGATGCGCGTGCGCATCGTGCGGGTGGCCCAGTCGGCGGCGCGCATCTCGTCCGCGATCGCGCCGGTGATGCGGCGACGCGCGTAGGCGCCGAACGGCACCCCGCGGTCGGGATCGAACGAGTCGGCGGCCATGACGAGTCCGAGCGACGCAGCCGAGGCCAGATCGTCGCGGGACAGGTGCGTGGCCCGGCTCCAGATCTCGGAGACCAGGTAGCCGACCAACGGCAGGTTGTCGACGATGAGTCGATCGCGCTCGGACTTGAGCATGGACACTTCCCCCCAGCAAGCACATACGGGTACCGGGGAAAGCGGGCGTCCGTTGTTCGGGTTCGGAGCCGTCCGTCGCACCCTTCTCTCCCAGCATCCCGACGGTTCCCCAGCAGAACCGCCGGAACTCGAGGTCCGACAACCCAGAGGAAACCAGCCCCGTCTACCCCCTTGCTACCCCCCACTCCGGGCGCGCCCCGTGAGGGGGTCACAGGAGGGGTACAGCGAACTCGCAGGGACGAAAACGCCTTCCGCGGCTTACGGTTCGCACAGGTCGACCGATTGTGTCCCCCGATGAGAGGAGGGCCGGATGGGTGCCCAGGAGCTGTCCACGCTGCTCTGGCGTGAACGCGAACTTCTCGAGCTGCTGCAGTTCAAGCTCGAGGAGGAGCGACTGCTGCTCACGGCGGGCAAGTCCCGCTGGCTGCCTTTCGCGACCCGCGAAGTCGAGCAGGTGCTCGAACGCCTCCGCGCCTCCGGCCTGGAACGCACGATCGCGGCCGGCGACGTCGCCGACGAGTGGAAGGCGTCGGAGCACACCTTGGGCTCGCTCATCGCCGCGGCCCCCACATCTGCCTGGCGCGAGACCTTCGAGGCCCATCAGCGCGCACTCACCGACCTGACCGCGCAGATCGCCGAGGTGCGCGACGCGAACGTGCAGTACCTCCGTGCGGCGACCCAGTCGACGCAGGAGACCCTCGCCTCCCTCGACCTCGGTTCGGGGCTCTACGACGCCCGCGGCGGGGCGGCGACCGATGTCGCCCCCGGCCGCATCCTCGACGGGGAGGGCTGAGCCCGCCATGGTCAACTCCACCTTCGGTCTGCTGTCCACCGCCGCGTCGGGCCTGCAGGCCGCGCGCGCCGGCATGGATGTCGTGGGCCAGAACATCGCGAACATCAACACCGCGGGGTACACGCGTCAGCGGGTCGAGACGAGCGCCGCCGCCCCCCTCGGCGCGGGCAACCTGCTCGACACCACCTTCCGGGTGGGCTCCGGGGTGCGCATCGACGGCGTCCAGCGTCTCGGCGACACCCTGCTGGAGCGTCGGCTGCAGGCCACCGCGGCCGACTCGGGCGAAGCGTTCATCCTCACCACCGTCTATGCCGCGCTCGAGGCGGGCATCGCCGAGCCGAGCGAGAACGGGCTCTCCGCGGCGCTCAACGGCTTCTGGTCGGCGTGGCAGGACGTCGCGGCGCAACCGACCGACGACTCGATCCGCGGCGTGCTGCTCGAAGAGGCGCGCAGCCTCGTGGCCCGCATCTCGCAGACCGCGAGCGCCGTCGAGTCCACCTGGACGAGCGTGCGCGCCGACCTCACCGACTCCGTCTCGGAGGTCAACGAGCTGGCGACCAGGTTCGCGAACCTCAACGGTCAGATCACGACGCTCGCGGCATCCGGTGGTTCCACGAACGAGCTGCTCGACGAGCAGGCGCGCCTCGCGGGCGAGCTCGCCGAGCGCACCGGATCGACGCTGCGTCGGCACTCCGACGGCTCGGCCGACGTGCTGATCGGCGGCAACCCGCTCGTCTCCGCCACGACGGCGCGGACGCTCGTCGTCACCGGCACCGACGTTCCGGGCGGCGTGGGCGGCAACCCGCCGCGCGTCGAGTGGGCGCACCACCCGGGCGTCGCGGCCGAGATCGGCGGCGGCGAGATCGCCGGGCGGCTCGCCGCGCTGTCGGCAGACGGCCCCCTGCTCGGCCAGCTCGACGCGCTCGACGCGCTCGCCACCTCCCTCGCCGCGAAGGTGAACGCCGTGCACGCCGGCGGAGCGACCCGCGCGGGCGTCACCAACCTCGACTTCTTCGCCCTCGCGCCCGGCGTCCCCGCCGCACACGGACTCACGCTCGTGCCGACGACGGTGGATGCGATCGCCGCGGCGACCCCGGGCACGGGAGGCGCCGGCGGACACGTCGCCGACGCGATCGCGCAGCTCGCCGACGCCTCCGACGGACCCGACGCCATCTGGAACCGCTACGTCGTCGCGCTCGGTACCGAGTCGCGAGCCGCGACGTCGCGGGCCTCCCTCGCCGATCAGGCCGCGGCGGGTGCCGTCGCGATCCTCCAGTCGCAGTCGGGCGTCGACATGGATGAGGAGACGATCTCGCTCATGACCTACCAGACCGCCTATCAGGGCGCCGCGCGCGTGATGACGGCCGTCGACGAGATGCTCGACGTGCTCATCAACCGCACCGGCCTCGTGGGGAGATGACGATGACCCGGATCACCAGCCAGATGCTGACGATGTCGGCGCAGCGCAACCTCGCCACCTCGCAGTCGGAGCTCGCGCGCCTCCAGGAGATGGGCTCGAGCGGCACGCGCCTCTCGAAGCCCTCCGACGACCCCGCCGCGACCGCATCCGCATTGCGCGTGCGCACCGCCCAGCGGGCGACCGAGATCCACCAGCGGAACGCCGACGACGCCCTCGGCTGGCTCGGCGCCGTCGACAACGCGCTCGGCTCCTCGACCGACCTGCTGCGCCGCGTGCGCGACCTCACCGTGCAGGGCTCGAACGACGGGGCGATGTCGACCGAGTCGCGCGAGGCGATCGCCGTCGAGCTCGAGAGCCTGCGCGACGCCCTCCTGCAGCAGGCGAACACCCAGTACCTCGGGCGCAGCGTCTTCGCGGGCAACTCGCTCGCCGGCCACGCCTTCGCCGCCGACTACAGCCACTCCGGCGTCGTGGGGACGACCCTCGAGCGTCGCATCGGACCCGACTCGAGCGTCACGATCGACGGCGACGGAGTCGCGGCTTTCGGCGCGGGTGCGACGAGCGTCTTCGCGCTCATCGACGACATCGCGACCGACCTCCGCGCGGGCACCCCGATCAACACCCGACTCGACGGGATCGACGACCACCTCTCGGCGATCACGACGCAACGGTCGGTCGCGGGCAGCCGGTACGCTCAGGTCGAACGCGGGAAGGAACTCCTGATCATGTCGTCCAACGAACTCGAAGCACGTCGTTCGGGGCTGGAGGACGCCGACCTGGGCAGGATCATCATCGACCTGAAGATGCAGGAGGTCGCTTACCAGGCGGCCCTCAGCGTCACCGCCCGGGCCATCCCGCCGACGCTTCTGGAGTTCCTCGCGTGACCGCGACACTGACCTTCACCGCCCCTCCGCCCGGGCTCGCGCCACATGTCGAGTTCTCCCTCGACGACGTCGAGGGCGCCCCGGGCCTGCATGCCCTGCGCGCGGCGACCGACGCCACCGTGCGGCTCTTCGTCGTCGAGGCCTCGGTCTACGTGCCCGACTACGCCCCGACCTTCACCGAGGAGCACCTGCTGGATGTCGGCGCCGGTGCTCGCGCCGACGCCTCGGTACTCGTCGTGACGACCCTCGACGCCGACGGCCCCGTCGTGAACCTGCTCGCCCCCGTGCTGGTGAACACCGCGACGGGCGCCGCGTCGCAGGTCATCCTCGACGGGTCGGACTGGCCGCTCCGCGCGCGTCTCGCGAAGACGGCGTAGCGCGTCGCCGACACCACCGATTTGCGTCGAAACTGCCGCATCACGCAAGTGCGCTCGACGCAGATCGATGAACTCGAGCCTCGTACGCTGATCGGATGAACCCCGACTGGATCGAGCACAAGCGCGGCGACCGCGAACTGCTCGGCTGGATCGCGCCCGACGGCGACGGGTTCGTCGTGTTCGACCTGCTCGGCCGCTCCCGCACGCCCGCACCCGTCGACTGGCTCGACGCCGAGGAGTTGCTCGAGGAGCTCGGCATCGGCTACCTCGCCGACCGCTACACACTCGTGCGCGACGACGGCTCCGAGCAGCCCGTGCGCATCGGGGAGCTCAGCACGACCGGGGTCACCGTGATCGCCGACGACTTCGGCGCCGCGTCGGCGGTGGGCGCCGATCCCGAGCGCTTCCGACTGCCGTTCCCGGTGCCGGTCGAGGTCTTGCGCGGTTAGTCGCAGAACGTCGCGGGAGGACGCGACAATGTGCAACTAACCCGACAAAACCCCGACCCGAGATCAGGCCGGCTCGGCGAGCGGGGTCTCGAACGGGAGCTCGAGCGCCTGCGCGACACCTCGGTTGAACAGCTTCCCGTCGTGGGTGCTGAGCCCGCGGGCGAGCGGCCGGTTGCGGGCGGTCGCCGCCTCCCAGCCGTGGTCGGCCAGATCCAGGATGTAGGGAAGGGTCGCGTTGGTCAGGGCGCGGGTCGAGGTCTCCGGCACGGCGCCCGGCATGTTGGCGACGCAGTAGTAGATCGAGTTGTGCACGGGGAACGTCGGGTCGTCGTGCGTGGTCGGCCGCGAGCCCTCGAAGCAGCCGCCCTGGTCGATCGCGATGTCGACGAGCACGCTGCCTTCGCGCATCCCGGCCACCATCTCGTCGGTGACGAGTTTCGGCGCGGCGGCGCCGGGGATGAGCACCGAGCCGATCACGAGGTCGGCCTCGCGCAGCTGGTCGGCGATCTCGAGCCGCGACGAGTGCCGCGTCTGGAGCGTGGTGCCGAAGCTCTCCTCGAGCTGCCGCAGACGCGGGAGGTTGACGTCGATGACGGTCACGTCGGCGCCGAGCCCGACGGCGTTGCGCGCGGCGTGCTCCCCCGCGACGCCGCCGCCGATGACGACGACCTTCGCCCGACGCGTTCCGGGAACGCCGCCGAGCAGCGTCCCGCGACCGCCCGCGGAGTGCATGAGGTGGTAGGCGCCGACGACGATCGAGAGCCGTCCGGCGACCTCGCTCATCGGGGCGAGCAGCGGCAGCGAACGGTCGTCGAGCTGCACGGTCTCGTAGGCGATCGACGTCGTGCCCGCGGCGAGCAGCGCGTCGGTGCAGGGTCGGGATGCCGCGAGGTGCAGGTAGGTGAACAGCACCTGGTCGCGGCGCATACGTCCGTACTCGGCGGCGATGGGCTCCTTGACCTTGAGCAGCAGATCGCCCTTGGCCCACACGTCGTCGGCGTCGGCGGCGAGCTTCGCGCCGGCCGCGACGAAGGCGTCGTCGGAGATCCGCGAGCCGTTGCCGGCGCCGGGCTCGATCCACACCTCGTGGCCGCGCGCGACGAGGGCGTCGACACCGGCCGGGGTGATCGCGACACGGTTCTCGTTGTTCTTGATCTCCGTGGGGATGCCGATGCGCATGGGTGACCCTTTCGACGTCGAAGTGGCTCCATCCTGAAGCCATCGCGTTTCCGGCGGATGAACTCCGAAACATTCGCGCCTTTGCGCCCGAATCAGGTTGAATGTTTCCAGCGAGCAGCCCCGAGGAGGGTTCCATGTCGGATGTCCTGCAGCCCGAGAGCGACGATCTCGACC
The DNA here is from genome assembly GCF_057350545.1 of Pseudolysinimonas sp. Taxonomy (NCBI): domain Bacteria; kingdom Bacillati; phylum Actinomycetota; class Actinomycetes; order Micrococcales; family Microbacteriaceae; genus Pseudolysinimonas; species Pseudolysinimonas sp. Next base: position 6,288 of record NZ_JBMRCP010000097.1, read on the forward strand.
GAGCCGTGCTCGGCATCCTGCAGCACGACGCGCGCGCGACCAACCGCGACGTGGCCCGCCGCCTCGGACTCGCCGAATCCACCGCCCACGCGCGCGCCCGCCGACTCGAGTCGCGCGGCGTGATCGCAGGCTACGAGGCCGTCGTGCGGCAGAGCAGGCTCGGGCGGGGGCTGCAGGCCCTCATCCACGTCACGCTGCGCCCGGGCGCGCGGCAGACGAGCCTCACCGAGTTCCGCGAGCTCGTGAGCGCGCTGCCCGAGGTGAACCAGCTGTTCTTCCTCGGCGGCACCGACGACTTCATCGTGCACGTCGCCGTCGAAGACTCGTCGGCCCTGCGCCGGCTCGTCGTCGACCACCTCTCGGCCAACCCCGCCGTCGCGTCGACCCGTACGAGCATCGTCTTCGAGTACCACCGCAACATCACGACGGCGTCGTTCGACTAGCTCCCCGCGAAGCGCAGCACCGCCTCTACTACGGCGCCGGGGTAGGCCCGCACCTGGTCGACATCCACCCACTCGTCGACGGCGTGCAGCCCGCCGCCCGCGGGGCCGCACACGACGGTCGGGATGCCGGCCTCCTCCCAGAGCGCCGACTCCATCCAGTACGGGAACCCGCGCCGAGCGCCACCGCCGAGCGCGGCGCCGAGATGCTCCGCGAACGCGTGGGACGCACCCGCGGGTGCCGCCTGCCACGGGCTGCGCCGGATCACCGACGTCACCTCGACACCGACACCGCTCGGGATGCCGAGAGCCGTCACGAGGGAACGCACGTCGTCGAGACCCGCGGTCGGGGGCTCCGACGGCAGCGTGCGTCGTTCGACGAGCACGTCGGCGTGGGCGGCGATCGTGAACGGTGCGGACCCGGCGCGCACGACCGTCGTCATGAGCGACCCGCGGTCGAGTTCGGGGTCGGGCGCCTCGCCGCGGAGTTCTGCGTCGCGCGCGACGATGGCGGCGAGGAGCCGCGCGACGACCGGCACCACATCGACGCCCTCGTCGGGCTGCGACGAGTGGGCGGCCCTCCCCATGAGCTCGACGCGCACGACCTCGTAGCCGCGATGCGCCGAGGCGAGGTCGAGCCAGGTGGGCTCGGCGATGAGGCAGACGTCGGGGCGTCCCGCGATCCGCTCCAGCCGCGCGAGCACGGCCTCCGCCCCCGTGCTGCCGTCCTCCTCGTCGGCGACCAACGCCACCACGAGTCGCCCGGGAGCGTCGCGTGACGCGAGCTCCTCGGCGGCGACCAGCAAGCCGGCGACGCCCGCCTTCATGTCGCTCGCGCCGCGGCCGTACAGCCGGGAGCCTTCGACCCGCGGGACGAAGGGTGCGGGCATCCCCTCGACCGGCACGGTGTCGAGGTGCCCATTCAGCACGACGCTCGGGCCGGGGCGGCTGCCGTCGCGCACCGCGAGGATGCTCGGTCGACGCGGGTCGGCCGACGGCACGCGGTGCACGGCGAAGCCGACGGCCACGAGTCGATCGGCGACGACGTCCGCGATCCGCTCCTCCCCCGCACCCGTGGTCGCGAGGCTCGGGCTCACGGAGTCGATCGCGACGAGTTCCTCGGTGAGTCGGAGGGCCAGGTCGCCCAGGTCGACGGTCACGAGCGCGCGCGACGGTGGAGCACGAACGCGATGAGGAGGAGCAACAGCCCGGCGCCGGCAATCGGGAGACCCAGCACGACGAGCAGGCCGGCGCCGATGTTGGCATCCGGCTGCGGCATCGACCCCCAGATCGCTCCGACGAGCGCGGCGAGCCCGCCGATCAGGAGGGCGGCGGCTCCAAGCTTCCTCAGCATGAATCCAGTCTCCCTCACGGTCGAACAGCGAGGTCAGCCCCGGGCGCGTCGACCCTCGGATGCGGCGGTGACGATCTCGGCGATGCGAGCCGCCCGAGTCTCGTCGCGGGCGGCACTGACGAGGATCCAGAGCATCTGCTTGCGCGCGCTGGGTGGGAAGGCATCCCAGTGGGCCCGGGCTCGCGGGTCGAGATCGAGCGCCGCCGAGAGGTCGGGCGGATCGATGAGGTCTTCGACCGAGTCGAGGATCGTCCACCAGCCGTTCGCCCTCGCGGCGGCGATCGCGGCGCGGCCGGCATCCGTCATGAGACCACGCCGCTCCATCTCGGCGGCACGCTCGCGATTGAGTCGCGTCCACGAGCTCTTCGCCCTGCGCGGCGTGTAGAGCTGGAAGCCGCGGTCGTCGTCGAAGACGGTGTTGGTCGAGTCGACCCACCCGAAGCAGATGGCCTCCTCGACCGCGTCGGGATACGGGCAGCGCGGTCGACCGGTGCCGGTGCGCCACGAGCACAGCCAGACGCCGCGGGCCGACGCGTGGTTGAGGTCGAGCCAGGCGCGCCACTGCTCCCGGGTCTCCGCGTGGAAGACCGGGTAGTCGAACTTCCAGGTCGCGGGGTGATCGGACGCCGGGGTCGGTGGCTGCGAGGCGGGCATCAACCGCACACGATAGCCGGCACCGCAGACACCACGTGCCCCGAGACCGTGCTCCGGCGCCAGGCACGGCGAGCGGCCCGGATCGACCGGAAGGGGCGGCGAGCTCCGTCACTGCCGAGACGCCGACGCGGATGGCGTCGGGGGACGACATCCGAAGACGACTCGGTGACGGCCGCCTCATCGAGGGCGTTGCTCATGCTGGGGGCCCCTCGAATCGGCGCGGACAGAACCCGCCGCCGGGGACTAGAGCAACTGCGGCTGACCCTACACCGTCGGACGCCGATTGACGTCAAGAGTTCGCGCGGTGACCCCTTCGGCGACGGCACGCAGCGTGAGGTTGTGATGGCGCGCGTACGCTCGGAGCCGGCTGAACGCCTCATCCACCCCGATGCTCTCGAGCACCGACAGCACCCCTTTGGCCTGCTCGATGATGACGCGGCTCTCGAGCGCCCACTGCAGTTGCTCGGCGACGAGGCTCGACTCGCGGATGCTGCGCTCCTGCAGGATGCCGATGGTCGCGACATCCGCGAGCGCCTGAGCCACCCCGGCGTCCGCCGGATTCAGGATGCCGGGGGCACTGCTGAAGAGGTTGAGAGCCCCGATCACCTGCCCGCGCAGACGCATCGGGGTCGCGTGGACGGCGCGGAAGTCCTGCTCGAGCGCGGCGGCCAGGAACTCCGGCCAACGATCGTCGGCGACGGCGACGTCGGCGATGTCGACGACGGATCCGGTGCGGAAGCACTCGACGCAAGGGCCTGCGCCCGCGCTGAGCTGCATGATCTCGACGAGCTCGGCCCGCTCGCTGGTCGACGCAAGCAGCCGCAGGTGACCGTCGTCGTCGGCGAGGAGGAGGCCCGCGGCTTCGACATCGAGCACGTCGGCGCAGACCGCGACGAGCGTGTGCAGCAGATCGATCAGGTCGTAGTCGGCGATCAACGTGTCGGCTACTGCGACGAACGCGCCGTTGATGCGCTGTTCCCTCGAGACCTCATCCATGACGAACCGCCTCATGTCACGATCGCGGCGTCGCCGGCGGGGCCGACCGTCGGTCGTGCTCGAAGCGTACACTCGCCGCGTTCCGGCCGGGCCAGTCCGCGATCTGTGAGACGCGAGCTCGATACCGTCGACTCCCGGAGCGACGCTTCCGACGTAGTATCCGGCTGTGAGCGACCTCGAGAACGCACTGGATGGCGTCAGCGCCGAACGGCTGCTCGACCACATCCGCACCCTCGCCTCGCCCGCCTTCCAGGGTCGGCGCCCCGGCACGGAGGGCGAGACCCTCACCATCGGGTACCTCGAGGAGCAGCTGCGGGCGATCGGGCTCCGAGGCGGCGTGCCGGGGGGCGGCTTCGTGCAGGAGGTGCCGGTCGTGAGCAACGTCCCGTCGCCGACGACCCGCATCGCGTTCCCGGGCAGCGAGCCGCTGCAGCCCGTCCACTTCGACGACTACCTGATCCGGTCGCCGCACCCGACCGTCGACCTGCGTGCGCCGCTCGTCTTCGTCGGCTTCGGCGCCGAGGCGCCCGAGTACGACTGGAACGACTACCCCGACGACGTCGACGTCACGGGCGCGATCGTCGTGATGCTCGCGGGCGACCCGAACCGCCCCGATCCCGCCGATCCGACGCGCGCCGACCCGACGTTCTTCAAGGGCTCGGCGATGACCTTCCACGGCCGGTGGACCAACAAGTTCGACGTGGCCGACCGCCACGGGGCTGCGGGATGCCTCATCATCCACGACGACGTGCGCGCGGGCTACCCGTTCTCGGTGCCGCGCAGCGGCTGGGAGGGCGAACACCTCGGGATGGAGACCCCGGCCGACCGGATGCCGCTCGAGGGCTGGCTCACGCGGGACTTCGCGCGAGAGCTCCTCCATCGCGCAGGCCACGACCTCGACGACCTGGAGCGGCGCGCGCTCGAGCCCGGATTCCGCCCGGTGGTCGTCGGTGCCGAAGCCCACGTCGCCCTGACGAACACGACGCGTCGCTTCACCTCCCGCAACGTCGTCGCGCGTCTCGACGGCACCGACCCCGAGTTCTCCGACGAATGCGTCGTCTACTCGGCGCACTGGGACCACTTCGGCCAGAAGATCGAGGACGGCGTCGTGACGGGCACGCTCGGCGGCGCGGTCGACAACGCGTCCGGATGCTCGGCGGTGCTCGAGATCGCCCGCGCCCTCGCCGCATCCCCCGCTCGCCGCTCGGTCCTGTTCGTGTTCTTCACGCTCGAGGAGTCCGGGCTGCTCGGCGCCGCCCACTACGTGGGCGACCCCGCGGTGCCGCTCGACGACACCGTCGCGATCCTCAACCTCGACATGATGAACGTCTGGGGTCGCACGAGCGACGTCGTGAGCACGGGCCGCGGGCACTCGAGCCTCGATGCCGTGCTCGAGCGCCGGGCCGCGGAGCTCGGGCGCGTCGTCACGGGCGATCCCGAGCCCGACAAGGGCTACTTCTACCGCTCCGACCACCTCGAGTTCCTGCGCCACGGGGTGCCCGCGCTGTTCTTCCTGCACCCGGGCTCGGTGTACCTCGACCGCCCCGCCGACTACGGCACCGCCGTGCGCGCGCGGTACGTGAGCGACCTGTACCACAAGCCGGGCGACGCGATCGAGGACGACTGGGATCTCGCGGGGATGGTCGAAGACGTGCGGATGCTGACCCGCATCGGCCGCGACATCGCCGACGCCGACGAGCGGCCGACCTGGTCTCACGACTCGGAGTTCGCGATCCGCGTGGTCGACTGACTCCGTCGGGTGGACCGACCCCGTCGACTGATACCCCTAGCCGGGGCGCATGAACTCCGAAAAGACCACTCAGGAAGAAGTCGCGGTACGGAGGTTCGGCGCCGAGGGTTCCGAGGTCGCTGTGTTCGAGTTCGAAGGCCGCTTCAGGGTCTCCTACCTCCGGCACACGATGGCGCTCAGGCCGGGCGGATTGAGTTCTTTGTTGACGAACTCCTCGGCTCCGAGCAACCCGAGCTTGCGCCCGATGCCGCGCTCGACGCTCCGAAGGGCAGCTCCGGGCTGTCGGTGAGCACGAGGTTGACGTAGACCATGCCCGCCTCGATACGGTCGACGAGGCGCTCCGCCTGGACGGCATCCGTCGTGAACGGGTAGGAGCCCGAAACCGAGAGCGGTGCCGTCGGCGATTCGGATGCCATTGTCTTCGTCCTGGGCCTCGGAAGACCATCGCTACCGGTCCGAAGCGATCCTCGCCGTAGGCATCGATGTCGGGCGTCACGCCTCTGAGGACGGTCGGCTCGAGGTACGGGCGGATGCGGTCACCGCCGAGGACCAGCGTCTCGCCCTGCGACGCGGCTCTATCAGGACGTCGCGCTGCCGAACGGTACCGCAGACACGACGCGGCCCGACACCTCGGCGCCAGAGGGCGTCGCGAAGGCGAAGCCATCACCAGGGAACTTGCCTTCGATCGCCATCCCGAGAGGCGAGGTCGGCGGGTATATGTCGATAAGGGCTTCCTCAGCCGCCTCGGCAATCCCGCGATGCGCGAGAAGGAACGTGATGGGGCCGGAGTCCCCATCGAACTGAACGGTGACCGTCATGCCCGGTTCGACGAGTCCGTCGTCCGGCTTGTCGCTGACGTCGGCGTGACGAAGGATTGCACGGAGTTCGCGGATGCGCGCTTCGACCTCGGGTGCGGGCGCCGAATGGCGACGAGTCAGCTGCTCGAATTCTTCCTGAAGTTTGCTGTAGGCAGCCGGCGTGAGCCAGATCGTTTCGTGCAGAGGTGCGGGCATGGCCAGGCCCCCTTTCTCGTCGTGGCCGCGCAAGGGTAGCGGCGCGAGGGTAAATCTTTAGCCTACCTCGCTCGCCCGACCGAGGCGTGGGCTTTCAGGCGGCTACGCAGAGCCAGGACGAGCAGATGATTCCGTCGGTGAGCAATATATGGGCGGTCCCGGCGATGCCCGCGACGGCCTTGCTTGTTTCGACGCCGGTGACCTGGTGCATCCCGTGCACGGTCAGCATCGCGGCGGTGATGACGAGGCCATCGGTTCCATCTACGTGCCCCTGGAGGGACTCGAACCCCCAACCCTTTCCTTAGGACGGAACTGCTCTTCCATTGAGCTACAGAGGCTGAAGCCCTGAGTCTACCGAGCAGCCGCCTCCCGTTCCGCGAAGGGTCAGCCCGGCGGGTAGAGGTAGTACGCGCCGCTCGCGGGAATCACGCGCTGGCTGTACCCGTGGTCGACGGAGTAGTTGTACTCCTCGAGCGCGACGCTGCCGTCGGGAAGGATGCCGGAGACGTAGGCGACGTGGTTGCCGCCCGGGAACCACGCGACGGCACCGGCGACGGGAGTCGCCGAGGTGGTCCAGCCCTTGTTCTCCCAGTGACGCTTCCACGAGTAGGCGCTGCCCTGGGCGAGGGTCGACCAGTCCCACCGGAACGGAGCGGACGTCGAACCGGCGTCGCGGTTGAGCCGCCACGCGACGAAGTCGACGCACTCGCGGTAGTAGTAGCGCAGCGGGGAGAGCCCGCCGCCCTGGGGACGCGAGAGGTACTCGGGCCAGGGGTAGTCGTCGCCGAGGGCCCGAGCACCGGAGGCGAGGTACGCCGCGAGGTTCTGCTGGCGGATGGCGTCGGCGTAGAGGCGGCGGAGGTCGGCCGCGCTCGTCGTGCTGTAGCCGTCGCGGATGAAGAGCGACTCGTCGGTGGTCGCCGCCGTCACCTCGAAGGTCTGACCCTCGAGGGGGCCCGTGGTGAGGGCGAGCGGGTTCTGGTCGGCGAAGGCGGGGAGCGTGAGAGAGGCGAAGAGGCCGACCACGACGGCCATGACGCCCGCGCTGCTCAGCTTGCGCCGCCATCCGGATGTCGTCGGCTTGGCGATGCTCGACCGCACGGCGTCGCGCACGCGGGTGCGCTTGCTGCCCCTCTTGGGTTGCTGCTTCACGACGGCGCGGGGCTCAGCCTCGGTCGACACGTATCCGCCGGCCTGGCGCATCTCACGACGCGACGTGAAGCCGGGAGCCGGAGCCAGCTCGGAGGGGTCGGCTGGCGTCGGTGCAGCGAAATCGCTATCCGTCACGTAGAAACAGCCTCCGGGTCAATGACCTCTCGACCTTACGCGAGCGACGCTGGGAAATCACGGTGAGATAACGACCCTCACGCCGCCGGCGCGAGGTACTCCTCCCATTGGGGCTGCGAACGCTCGACGCCGCGCACGAGCCACGAGGTGCCGTGCGGGGCCTTCGGGAGGGTGCGCAGCGACCATCCCATCTCCTGCGGCGTGCGGTCGCCTTTGAGGTTGTTGCACCGCAGGCAGCACGCGACGAGGTTCTCCCAGCTGTCGGCGCCCCCGCGCGAACGCGGCATCACGTGGTCGATCGTCGTCGCCCCCGCACCGCAGTAGCCGCACCGCTGCCCGTCGCGACGCAGTACGCCGCGGCGTGACACCGGCACGAGGCGACCCGAGGGCACCTTCACGTAGCGGCGGAGGAGGATGACCGACGGACGATCCCACTCCCCCGAGGTTCCGATGACCGGATGGTCGGCATCGCTCTCCACGATCGACGCCTTGCCGCCCAGCACGAGCACGAGGGCTCGCTTGAAGGACACGACCGCGAGCGGCTCGTAGCCCGCGTTGAGTACCAGGGTTCGCATGTCAGGTCTCCTCTCGAGGGGCCTGCACGGCTTGCAGGCTTCGACTCCCGAGTCACCCTTGATGCAGAAGGAGCACCGAAAACGCGAGAAGGCGCCGTCGCGAACGACAGCGCCTTCTAGCAAGCCGGAACGTGACAGTGCACGACCGGCCGGATGCTGCGCCGTATCCGGAACAGCGCGCGGGCATCCTTGGTGGGGATGCTGCCCGTGCTCCGCATACGACTCTCCTGGATCCTCGAGGGATTCGAGGGCTCAAGGCTAACCCCGGAGACCGACCGTGGAGGTTACGCCACGGTGACGATTGCGGGATGCGGCGTCAGATGCCGGCGCGAACGACCCACCAGTTGCCCCACGGGGCGCCGACCTTGACGCCCGTCGCGGGGGTGGAGGCGTGCACCATCTGGCCGTTGCCGATGTAGATGCCCACGTGGCCGCCGCCGTCGGTGATGATCAGGTCGCCCGGCAGCATGGCCGACGGGTCGATCGCGGTCATGCGACCCTGCGCGCTCGACGAGTGCGGCAGCGAGATGCCGACGTGGGCGAACACGAACTGCGTGAAGCCCGAGCAGTCGAAGCCGGCCGGGCTCGCGCCGCCGTAGACGTAGGGCGAGCCGACGTACTGCATCGCGATCGACACGATCGTGGCGGGGTCGTAGCCCGGGTACGGCGGGTTGGCGAGCAGGTCGCCCACGCTCGGACCGCTGTACGCGCGGTACGCGGCGATCTGCGCCTCGCGGGCGAGCTGCGCCGCCGAGGTGGTCGTGTACGACTCGAGACCGGTCACGGCGACGACCTCATCGGCGGCGAGGGTCGGCAGTTCGAACGTCTGCGCGGCCTGAGCCTTGTAGGCCTCGAGGTCGGAGATCGCCGTCGCGTCGCCCGAGCGGTACGCGTAGGCGGGGAGCGCGACGGTGGCGAAGATCGCGGGAACCGCGACACCCATCACGAAGAGGGGGAGCACCCGGGGTCGGGGCCTGCGCCGACGGAAGGAGCCGGCATTCGGGTCGGTGGCGGATGTGGGGGAAGGGGTAGGGGTAGAGCTAGAGAACACGAGAGACTCCTGCGTCGCACCGCCTCTCGAGCGGCCCCATCCCTGTCGTATGTCACGTCGCGCGGCAGAGGATGGGGGGTGCGAACGCCCTGCCGAGCGGCCTCCGACCGGACTGGCTGGCCGGGAGGACCCGCTGACTCTACGTGCGGAAACCTGAGATCGAGCCCTACATCCCCTGAGGCCGGATGTTCTACCCCCGAACGGGGGTGGGGAGGACGGGTCAGGCCGCCACGTAGACGTGGATGGCGACCTCAGCGGGCAACTCGAGCCCCTCGCCGAATCCCTCGACCTGCACGAGCACGTAGCCGGAGGCCGCCGAGATCGTCGCCGTCGCACCCGGCACGACGCCCGCCGCGCGCAGCTGCTCGAGCAGCTCCGGCTCGAACTGCACCGGCTCGCCGAGGCGGCGCAGCTCGACGCTCACCGGGCCCGACTCGTCGCGCACCCGTTCGACGATGTTCACGACGCCTTCGAGGAACGGGCGCGACGCGAGTCCGCCGATCTCCTCGAGTGCGGGGATCGGGTTGCCGTACGGCGACTCCGTCGGGTTGCCGAGAACCTCGAGCAGGCGGCGTTCGACCTGCTCGCTCATGACGTGCTCCCACCGGCACGCCTCGTCGTGCACGAGGCTCCAGTCGAGACCGATCACGTCGTGCAGGAGGCGCTCGGCGAGGCGGTGCTTGCGCATGACGTGGAGCGCGCGCGTGCGGCCCTCGGGGGTGAACTCGAGATGGCGGTCGCCCTCGACGCGCACGAGACCGTCGCGTTCCATGCGCCCGATCGTCTGCGACACGGTCGGCCCCGAGTGCCCGAGGCGCTCCGAGATGCGCGCACGCAGCGGCACGATCCCCTCTTCTTCGAGGTCGTAGATCGTGCGGAGATACATCTCGGTGGTGTCGACGAGATCGGTCATCAGTGGTGGCCTCCCAGAAGCCCCATCCTAGCTTTCGGCCGCCCGTAAGATCGGTGCATGCCGACGCTCGAGATCCCCCGTTCGCTGCTGCCCGTCGACGGCCGCTTCGGATGCGGGCCCTCGAAGGTGCGCCCCGAGCAACTCGCGCACCTCCAGTCGAACGCGCACCTCCTCGGCACGTCGCACCGTCAGGCACCTGTGAAGCAACTCGTCGGCCGGGTGCGCACCGGCCTCGCCGACCTCTTCGCGATCCCCGACGGCTACGAGGTGCTGCTCGGCAACGGCGGCTCGACCGCGTTCTGGGACATGGCCGCGTTCTCCCTCATCGAGAAGCGCAGCGAGAACCTCGCGTTCGGCGAGTTCGGCGCGAAGTTCGCCGCCGCGGCGGCCGCACCGTTCCTCGACAAGCCCCACGTCATCCAGGTGCCGGGCGGGCAGCGCGCGGATGTCGAGGTGATCGAGGGCGTCGACCTCTACGCGTGGACGCACAACGAGACCTCGACCGGCGTGATGGCCCCGGTGACGCGCGTGCACGGCGACCCGGGTGCGCTCACCGTCATCGACGCGACGAGCGCGGCCGGCGGCGTGCTGTTCGACGCGGCCGAGGCGGATGTCTACTACTTCGCCCCGCAGAAGAACCTCGCGAGCGACGGTGGCCTGTGGTTCGCCCTCGTCTCCCCGGCTGCCGTCGCGCGCATCGAGCGGATCGCGGCCTCCGATCGTTGGATACCCGAGATCCTGAGCCTCAAGAACGCGCTCGACAACAGCCGGCTCGACCAGACGCTCAACACCCCGGCTCTCGCGACACTCCTGCTGTTGGAGAGCCAGCTCGACTGGATCCACGACAACGGCGGGCTCGCCTGGGCCGACGCGCGCACGAAGGAGTCGTCGGGGCTGCTCTACGACTGGGCGGAAGCCGCGCCCTTCGCGACACCGTTCGTCGCGAACCCCGCCGATCGCTCGCAGGTCGTCGCGACGATCGACTTCGACGACACGATCGACGCGGCCGAGATCGCGAAGACCCTTCGCGCGAACGGGATCGTCGACACCGAGCCGTACCGCAAGCTCGGCCGCAACCAGCTGAGGGTCGCGACGTTCACGGCGATCGAGCCGGATGACGTGCGCGCCCTCCTCGCGAGCCTCGACTGGGTGCTCGAGCACTCCCCGGTCGCGGTCGGCTAGGGATCGGAGCGAGCGTGCGCCTCTTCATCAAGGACTCCGAGCGACGCGCCGACCCGGCGCCGGTCAAGACCGACGACCGCAAGGTCGTGCTCGTCGGGCTCGTGGGCTGGATCATCGCCCTCGGCGTCATGCTGCTGCTCCTGCCGCAGCTGCAGGAGTCAGACCTCGTCTGGGTGCTCTGGACCGTCGTCTGCGGACTCGGCCTCGGCCTCGTCCTGCTCGTCTTCACCGCTCGCCGGCACGGCTAGCTCGTCGTCGTCGTCGTCGTCGACGTCGTCGACGTCGTCGACATCCGACTCGTCGTCGACATCCGAGTCGTCGTCGTCATCGTCGTCATCGTCCGACTCGTCGTCATCGTCGACGCCGTCGGAGTCGTCGTCGACGTCCACCGCGTCCGCCTCCCCGAGCTCGGCTGCCGCGGCGGCCTGAGCGAGCCGGTACTCCTCGAGCCGCTCGGCCCACGGCACCCACTCGGGCGCGAGCAGCGCGCCGTCGCCGGGCATGAGCTCGGCTTCGAGCACTGTCGGCTCCTCACCGGGAAGCTCCGCGACGCTCACCGACCAGTGCCAGCCGGGGTAACCGGCGAGGTTCGCGGCGAAGCTCAGCGTCGTGACGCCCTCGTCTTCGGTGGTGCGGTCGAGCAGTTCGCCGATGGTCTCGGCCGGCGTGAGCTCGGCGAGAGTGGTGCGGGCGATCTCGACCATGTCGCTCATCGTGACGCTCATGCCTCGAGGTCGTCGGCGACGCGCCGCAGCACCGAAGCCACCTTCTGGCCGCGGTCGCGGCTCGGGTAACGTCCGTGCTTGAGATCGCCGCCGATGCTGTCGAGCAACGTCACGAGGTTCTCGACGACGATCGCCATCTCCTCCGCGTTGCGGCGGTTGCGCTGACCGAGCGTCTGCGGCGTCTCGAGGATGCGCACCGAGAGCGCCTGCGCGCCGCGCTTCCCGTCGGCGATGCCGAACTCGAGGCGCGAACCCGCCTTGACGACCGCACCCGTCGGCAGCGCCGAGGCGTGCAGGAAGACTTCGGAACCATCGTCGGAGGCGATGAATCCGAATCCCTTGTCCTCGTCGTAGAACTTGACCCGACCGGTGGGCATGGCGACTGACCTCTATCCTTGACCCGTGGCGAATGACACCGCGGTACCCGGCAATCGTATCGAACGCGTCCTCGCGTTCATGATCGGATCGGTCGCGGGTATCTCGATCCTCGGAATCATCGCCGTCTTCGTCGGCAACATGTCCGGCACCGACCTGACGAGTGGCGTCTGGCCCGCCGTCACGACACTCCCGCTGATCGGTCTCGCACTCGCCTTCGTGCTCATCATCGTGTTCACCGTCGTGCGCATCCAGCGCCTGCGGCGCGACGCCCAGGACGGCCGCTAGCCGGCAGTGGCTGCCAGCGGATCGGCCCTCGCGCTCGCGGCTCGGCTGCGCGCCCTCGACGACGACGCGCTCGCCCGCCTCGTCGCCCAGCGCGCGGTGCGCGAGTCCGGCATCCGCGACTTCTTCGACCTCGCCGAGGCGCTGCTCGACCGCACCTCGGTGCAGGCGGCGCTCGAGCGCCTCGACCGCGGCACGCTCGCCCTGCTCGCCGTCGCGGGTGAGCTCGCGGAGCACGGGGGTGCCCCGACCGCGGAGCAGCTCGCCGGACGGCTCGAGATCCCGATCGCCGAAGCCCGGGAACGCATCGCCGCGTCACTCGAGGCGGGCCTGCTCGGGGCGGAGTCCGGGCGTTACGCCCCCTGGGATGCCGTCGTCGAGCAGTTGCGTGCGTGGCCGGCGTTCGGTCTGCCGGCCGGCCGCGACCTCGAGTCGGGCACCCCGCCCGCCGTGCTCGAACCGGTCAGCGAGACGGATGTGCGCTTCATCGACCGCGGCGCGGGCGACCGGGCGTTCGGCACCCTGGGCGCGGTCACCGAGACCCTCCTCGCCCTGCGCGACGCTCCCGCGCGTCGCCTCACCCGGGGCGGGCTCGCACTGCCCGACGCCCGCCGCCTCGCCGCGATCGCGGGAGTCGCGACGGAGGAGGTCGAGCTGCTCCTCGAGATCTCGGCGCGCGCCGGGCTCGCCGTGCTGTCGGGCACCGAATGGGTGCCGACGGCTGCCCTGACCGGTTGGCTCGCCGGCTCGCGCGTCGAACGCTGGGTCGAACTCGCCAACGGCTGGTTGAGCCGCCTGCCCGACGATCTGCGCGACCTGCTGCGCTCCCGCGCCCACGTCGTCTGGGGCGTCGGTCTGCTCGACTACCTCGGCTGGCTCTACCCCGCGGGCGGGCAGTGGATCCGCGAGCGCGCGGCCGCCGCGGCCCGGGAGGCGGAGCTGCTCGGCATCACGGGGCAGGGGGCGCCCAGCACTGCGGGATCCCGCCTGCTGCTCGACGGTCCGGCGGCCGCCGCCGAGGCGATGGCGCAGGCGTTCCCGGCCGAGGTCGAGTCGGTCTACCTCCAGCACGACCTCACCGTCATCGCACCGGGTCCCCTCCGCGTCGACCTCGAAGCGCGACTGCGCGGGATGGCGGAGGTCGAAGCACGTGGAGTCGCGTCGTCGTTCCGCATCACCGCCGTGTCGCTCACACGGGCCTTCGTCGCGGGCGAGACGGCGGACGGCATCCGCGCCTTCCTCAGCGCACTCTCGCTCACCGGCATCCCGCAGCCGCTCGACTACCTGCTGTCCGACACCGCGGCTCGCTTCGGCACCCTCCGCGTCGGTCGTCTCGAGGAGGCACCGGGGAGCTACGTGCGTTCCGACGACGCCGACCTGCTGCGGCAGCTCGCGGTCGACCAGGCGCTCTCACCGCTCGCGCTCGAGGCGACGGGACGGCACCGTCTCGTCAGCCGGTTCGACGTCGGACTGGTCTACACCTCGCTGCTCGACGCCCGGTACCCCGTCGTCGCCGAAGACGCCGCCGGAGAGATCGTGGCGATGCGCGCCGAGCGTCGCGCCTCGTCGGGCGGAGGCGTCGTGACCGACGACACCGCCGCCATCCTCATCACCCGCGTGCGCGAGAGTGCCGCCGCGGCGCCCGAGGAGGCCGACCGAGCCTGGCTCGCGCGGCAGCTCGAACTCGCGATCAAGGGCAAGGTCACCGTGAAGGTCACCGTGCGGCTGCCCGACGACAGCGTCGCCGACTACGTGCTCGAGCCCGCGGCGCTCGCGGGAGGCCGACTGCGCGCCCGCGACCGCAGCGCCGACATCGAGCGCACGCTGCCCCTCGCGTCGATCGTCGCCGTCGCCGACGCCTGAGCCGCCCCGCGTGGTTGGACCCAGGCATGTGCACCTGGACCCGATCGTTGCTAGGTCTGTGCGTGCTTGGCTGGATCAAAGCGCGCACGGGTCGAGGCACGTAGAATCGACGGTTATGTCCGGGCCCCTCATCGTGCAGAGCGACCGCACCGTGCTGCTCGAAGTGGCGCACCCGCAAGCCGAAGACGCGCGCCATGAACTCGCCGTCTTCGCGGAGCTCGAACGGGCTCCCGAGCACGTGCACACCTACCGCATCACCCGCCTCGGACTGTGGAACGCCCGGGCCGCCGGCCACACTGCGGAGCAGATGCTCGACACCCTCGAGCGGTACGCGAAGTTCCCGGTGCCGCAGACGGTCGCGGTCGACATCGACGAGACGGTCGGGCGCTACGGTCGGCTCGTCATCGAGCGGGATGCGCAGGGAGAGCTCATCCTGACCACGACCGATCCGGCGGTGCTCGCCGAGATCACCCGGTCGAGCAAGGTCGGTCCGTTGCTCGGGGTGCGGCGCACGAGCACCGAGTGGACGCTGCAGCCGTGGGCACGGGGTCAGGTGAAGCAGGAGCTGCTCAAGCTCGGGTGGCCCGCGGAGGACCACGCCGGCTACACCCCCGGCACGCCGCACGTGATCGACCTGGTCGAGACCGGCTGGGCGATGCGCGGGTATCAGCAGAAGGCGATCGACAACTTCTTCGACGGCGGCTCGGGCGTCGTCGTGCTGCCCTGTGGGGCGGGCAAGACGATCGTCGGCGCGGGTGCGATGGCGCAGGCCGACTCGACGACCCTCATCCTCGTCACCAACACCGTGAGCGCGCGCCAGTGGCGCACCGAGCTGCTCAAGCGCACGACCCTCACCGAGGAGGAGATCGGCGAGTACTCCGGCGAACGCAAGGAGATCAAGCCGGTCACGATCGCGACCTACCAGATCCTCACGGCGAAGCGGAAAGGCGAGTTCGCCCACCTCGCGCTGCTCGACGCACTCGACTGGGGTCTCATCGTCTACGACGAGGTGCACCTGCTGCCCGCGCCGGTCTTCAAGCTCACGGCCGAACTGCAGGCCCGTCGCCGCCTCGGCCTGACCGCGACGCTCGTGCGCGAAGACGGTCGGGAATCGGATGTCTTCAGCCTCATCGGCCCGAAGCGCTTCGACGCCCCGTGGAAGGAGATCGAGGCGCAGGGGTACATCTCCCCCGCCGCCTGCTACGAGGTGCGCATCGACCTCCCCGCCTCCGAGCGGCTCGAGTACGCGGCGAGCGCCGACGATCAGCGCTACCGCCTCGCCGCGACGGCCCCCGCGAAGCTCCAGGTCGTGAGAGACCTCGTCGCGAAGCACGCAGGAGAGCGCATCCTCGTCATCGGGCAGTACCTCGACCAGATCGACGAGCTCGCCGAAGCCCTCGACGCCCCCGCGCTCACCGGCTCGACGCCGACCGAAGAGCGCGAGCGGCTCTACGAGGAGTTCCGCGAAGGGCGCCTCAAGGTGCTCGTCGTGAGCAAGGTCGCGAACTTCTCGATCGACCTCCCGGAGGCGACCGTCGCCATCCAGGTGTCGGGTTCGTTCGGCTCGCGCCAGGAGGAGGCCCAGCGCCTCGGCCGTCTGCTGCGCCCGAAGGAGTCGGGCATCCCGGCGTCGTTCTACACCCTCGTCGCCCGCGACACCGTCGACCAGGACTTCGCGCAGAACCGGCAGCGCTTCCTCGCGGAGCAGGGCTACTCGTACACGATCATGGACGCGAGCTCGCTCGCGGCCTGAGAGCGCAGCGCCCGGCGGCGACGCCCCAGGCGGCGACGCGAGCTCGCTCGCGGCCTGAGAGCGCAGCGCCCGGCGGCGACGCCCCAGGCGGCGACGCGAGCTCGCTCGCGGCCTGAGAGCGGTCCCCCGACGCACGACGTGCTGTACCCCGGTCTGTGCGCGCCGCTACGGTGAGGGCATGACCATCGGTCAGGTGGCGACGCGGTATCGGGCGGCAGAGGGACGCCTGGATGCCGTCTGCGCCGACGCGACCTCGGCGCGCGAGCTTCTCGAGGAGGTCGACGCGATCCTCAGGTCGACACTCCTCGCCCAAGGTTCCTTCCTGTGCACCACCGATCCCGTGTCGGGCGTCTTCAACGCGGAGGCCGTCGTCACCGACCTGCCCGACGCGATGCGCGCACCGTGGATGATGAACGAGTTCCTCCAGGACGACCACAACAAGTTCGGCGACCTGCGCGCCGCAGGGATCACCGTCGCGAGCCTCCGTGACTCGGTGCGCGCGAGTGGGCGGCCGAGCCTCCGGGCGATCGAGGTCAACGCGCGCTTCGGCTACGGACCCGAGCTGCGCGCCGTGTTCACCCGTGGCGACGGCTGCTGGGGCGCGGTCAACCTCCTACGCGCCGCGGGAGCCCCCGAGTTCGACCCCGACGAGCTCGCGTGGCTCGCGTCGATCGTCGGACCCGTCGCGGAGGGGCTGCGTCGTCTCGTGCTCGAGCGCACCCTGCTCGGACCCGACCGTGTCGAGCCCGGCGTGATCATGCTCGACACCCGGGGGCACATCGTCTCCCAGTCGCAGACCGCACCGGGGCTCGTCGACGACCTGTGGATCGCCCCGCTCGACGGCGGACCCGACGAGGCGCTGCCGTGCCAGGCCGTCTCCGTCGCCCTCGTCGCCCGTGCCCGCGCCCTCGGGGTCGGCACGAGGCTCGAGCCGATCACGCGCGTGCAGGGACGTTCCGGGCACTGGCTGAGCCTGCGCGGCACCCACGCCGTCGCCGACGACGGTTCACTCGCCCACATCGTGCTCACGATCGAGCCGGGCCGACCCGACGACATCATGGCGATGATCGCCGCCGCCTACGGTCTCACCCCGCGCGAGCAGGAGGTGTTCGCGGAGCTCCGGGCGGGAGATTCGATCGACGAGACGGCCGCGCGGATGTTCATCTCGCCGCACACGCTGCGCACCCACGTGCGCTCACTCTTCGCGAAGACGGGGTGCTCGTCACAGGGTGAGCTGATGAGCCGGCTCTTCATCCATCGCACTCCCGCCTAGCGTCACCCCGCCGCCGGAATCGTCGGATCGAGGTATTCGAGCGACATTCGTTTCGTACCGTACGGTACGGTACGTTGTCACCGTGGTGACGAGAGAACGCTGGCTCACGGAAGGTGTCGAGGCGCTGCGCGCCGACGGGCCCGCCGGCATCCGCATCGACCGTCTCGCCCGTCGGCTCGGGCTCACGAAGGGGTCGTTCCACCACCACTTCGCGGGAGCGACCGACTACCGGCGCGCCCTGCTCGCCCACTGCTGCGCGCAGGCGGACGCCGCCATCGACGACGCCCGTGTGCGGCTCGCCTCCGTCGCCGACATCGAACTGGCGACGATCCTCCCCACCGTTGCCGACGGGCTGCACGATCGCACGCTCGACGTCGCCTTGCGCGGTTGGGCGGTCGACGACGCCGAGGCGCGCACCGCCGTCGCCGCGATCGACGGCGCCCGCCTCGCGTTCCTCGAAGAACTGTGGACGGATGCGCTCGGTGACCCGGCGGCGGCACGCATCGCCGCACTCGTTCCGCACCTCATCACCGTCGGCGCGAGCGTCAGCCCCGGCGTCGGAGACGACGAACTCGACGGGGTCTTCCGACTGCTCGCCCGACTCGCGCCCGTGCGCTAGCCACCCGTCGGCGATCGGCCCTGCCCGCGATCGGTCCCTCGGCGTAGCCTCGCGACATGACGCGCGTCGAACCGTTCGAGATCGACGTCGCGCAGGACGTGCTCGACGATCTGCGCGACCGGATCCTCCGCACACGGCGTCCGCCGACCGCGCGGCACGACTGGGAGCGTGGCACCGCGACGGCCGCCCTCGACCGGCTCCTCGCCCACTGGGGCGGCCCGTACGACTGGCGCGCGGCGGAGCGACGGTTGGGCTCCCTCGCCCACCTGCGGGTGGAGGTCGACGGGCTGCGGCTCCACGCGGTGCGAGCGGGCACGCGTGGGGCCACGCCGCTCCTGCTCCTGCACGGCTGGCCCGACGGCGTCCTCCGCTTCGAACGCGCCCTCCCCCTGCTCGCCACGCGGTTCGAACTCGTCGTGCCGAGCCTCCCCGGCTACGGCTGGAGCGACATCCCGACCGAACCCACGGGTCCGGCCCGGGTGGGCGATCTCCTCGCCGGACTCATGACCGCCCTGGGGCACGAGCGTTTCGGCGTGCACGGCGGCGACATCGGATCGACGATCGGCGGGCAGCTCGCGTTGCGGCATCCCGAGCGCATCCTCGGCCTGCACCTCGGCGACGTGCCGCTGCACCGCCCGCGCGCGCTCACGACGGCCGACCGCACGCCTGCCGAGGACGAGTGGCTGGCCCGCCTCGCGGCGTGGGATGCCCCCGGCGGCGGCGGCGCCTATGCGCGGCTCCAGCGCAGTCGGCCTCAGACCCTCGCCGTGGCGCTCGAGGACTCGCCCGCGGGACTCGCGGCGTGGTTCCTGGAGAAGTTCCACGCCTGGACCGACCCCGGCGGCGACGTCTTCGAGCACTTCACGCTCGACGACCTCTGCACGAACCTCACGGTGTACTGGACGACGCGCACCGCGGGATCGGCTGCCGACTACTACTACGACAACGCGCATTCGACACTCGGCACGGGACGGGTCACGGTGCCGACCGCGTTCGCGCAGTTCCCGAACGACATCCTCCCCGGGCCCCGCGAATCGGCCGACCGCTGGTTCGATGTCGTGCGCTGGACGGAGTTCCCGCACGGGGGCCACTTCGGGCCGTGGCAGCATCCCGAGCCGTGGGCGACCGATGTCGTCGCCTTCTTCGACCAGCTCGCAGACCGTCGTCGCTGAGTGCTCGGCTCTGTCCTAGAGGTCGAAGCGCACGAGCGCCTTTCCGGGCACGTCGACGACCGAGGCGAGACGGGTGAACATGGCGTCGGCCGCCTCGAGTCCGACACGCTCGCTGATGAGCCCTTCGAGCCGAACGTCGCCCTCGCCGACCCACTTCGCACAATCGACGAAAGTCTCGTGCGAGTACGTGAAACTGCCGACGAGCGACCGCTCCTCGGTGCTGATGCGATAAGCCGCGAGCGAGAGCTCAGGGCTCCCCATCCCGACGAGGGAGATCCGACCGCCGAACGAAGTCACCGAGAGCGCGTCCGCGAGCGACTCGGTGATCCCGACGGCGTCGACGGTGACCGGCACCGGCCCTCCGAGGTCCGCGAGCTGCTCCGCGAGTGGTGCGGCGCGAGGGTCGAGCGCCGTCGCGCCGAGCCGCTCGCACAGCTCCCGCCGACCCGCGTTCGGCTCGCTCACGACGACCTCGCTGGCGCCCTCGTGGAAGGCCGCGAGCACGCAGGCCTGGCCGATGGGCCCACCGCCGATGACGAGCACGCGCTCGCCCTCTGAGACGCCGACCCGTCGCACGGCGTTGAGCCCCACCGCGAGCGGCTCGACGAGCGCGCCGAACTCCTCCGGCATCCCTTCCGGCAGCACGACGACGTTCTGGGACGGCACGGCGAAGCGCTCGGCGAACGCCGAGACGATCGTGGGGTCGACGCCGAGCAGCGAGCGGTCGGGAGCATGCTGTTCGCGGCCCGCGAAGTGTGCCCGGGCATCGACGCCGAGGAAGACGGGGTTGACGGTCACGAGGGCACCCAGCGGGTAGGCGGAGGCCTCGACTCCGTCACCGAGCGCGACGATCCGCCCGACCGTCTCGTGTCCCATGACCTGACCCGGGATGCGGCGCCCGTTGTCGCCGGTGTAGCCGTGGATATCGGACCCGCAGATGCCGGTCGCGATGGTCTCGATCACGATCTGCCCGGCGGCGGCCTCCGGCTCGGGCAGATCGACGACCACGATCCGGCCGAACGATTCGAGCTGCAGTGCGCGCATGGTCCGAGTCTCCGTTTAGTTCACATAGGTGAATCCCTATTCACCTTACGGAACCAGCATGGCACACCCGAGTCGGCGAGACAACGAGGACACGGCCGGACCTGGGCGCACCCTCGCGGCGCGGAGGCCGCGCACGTGCCGACCCGACGGTGCGTGAAGCCCGTGGAGTGCGGATCAGCGCGGGACGGGAGCCTCGAGCGCCGCGGAGATGAGGCGCGACTGGCGTACGAGCACCTCGATGAGCTGGCCGACCGGCAGCTCGCCCTGCTCGATACGTGCCTTCGGCACCGAGCAGCTCATCGCGGCGATCACGCCGCCCGACTGGGTCTTGATCGGGACGGCCACGCAGTAGACCCCGTAGGTGTACTCGCCGTCGTCGAGGGCGTAGCCCTGCCGGCGCGCCACCTGCAACACCTTGATGAGCTCGTCGCCCGAGGTGATCGTCTGTGCCGTGTAGCCCGGCAATTCGACCCCGGAGAACCGACGCTCGAGCTCGGCGTCGGGCAACCCGGAGAGGAGCGCCTTGCCGATGCCCGTGACGTACGCCGGCAGGCGGCTGCCCACGCTCGAGATCAGCCGCAACGGGCGGGTGCCCTCCGACTTGTCGATGTAGACGACGTCGAGATCGTCGAGGATGCCGAGCTGCACCGTCTCGTCGAGCTCGAGGTTCGCCTCGCGCAGGTACTGCCGTGCCCGCACCACGAGGTCGCGGCTGCGCATGAACGACTGGCCGATCTCCCACGGCTTGACCCCGATCGAGTACAGCCTCTCCTCCGGATCGAACGTGAGCCAGCGCTTCGCCGTGATCGTCTGAAGCAGGCCGTGGAGGCTGCTCTTCGGGTACGGCAACCGCTCGACGAGCTCGACGAAGCTCACGCCGTCGCGGTACTGCGCCACGAGCTCGAGGATCTCGAGCGCGCGCAGTGCCGACTTCACGCCAGACGACTCGTCACCCATGACCACTCCGAGCTCTCGGCGACCCAGCGTAGCCGACGGGCCGTCGCCTCGTGCGGGCGTCGTCACGCGGCGACCACGGGCTCGCGGAAGGCGAAGGCGCGCGCCGGGTTGCCCACCGTCATGAGCTCGATGTCGCTCTCCGCGACACCTCGTTCGCGCAGCAGCGGGAGGAAGTTCTCGATGACGTTGGCATACCCCACGCCGCCGTAGGCGGAGAGCTGGCCGAGCTCGCAGATGTCGTTCGACAGCATCACCCGGTCGGCGAGCCCCTCGGCGCAGAGACGAGCCACGTTGTCGACGCGGAACGAGATGGGGGCGTATCCGCCGACGAAGGCGAGGTTGTCCACGTTGAGCCAGGCGCCCCGCGCCGCGATCGGCAGGATGTTGTCGATCGTGCGTCGATCGCCGAGGTGCGACACGATGACCGACGACGCCGCCACCCCCTCCTCCGCGAGCAGGTCGAGCTGCTCGAGAGCCAGCTCTCCCCAGTGGGTCGTGTGCGTGAGGATCGGCGCGCCGGTGCGGGCGTGGGCGCGTCCCGCCGCTCGGAAGACGCGCTCGGCCGCGGGCGTGATGTGACCGCGCTCGGTACCGATCTCGCCGATGAACCCGGCGCGCACACCCGTGCCGTCGGCTCCCTCCTCGATCTCGGCGACGAGGAACCGGGCGAGCTCCTCCGTCGAACGTTCGGCGATGTAGGGCGGATAGACGACCTCCCGGTACCACCCGGTACCCATGAGGATGTTGACGCCCGTGGCCCGACTCAGCCGCACGAGCGCCTCGGGGTCTCGCTTCAGCCCGATGTTGGTGGGATCGCACACCGTCCCGCCGCCGGCGGCCTTGAACCGCGCGAGCTCCTCGATCGCGAGCTTCTCGTCGTCGAGGATCGCCTCGTAGAGCTGGCGCAGGCCCCAGGCGTCGAGGAGCAGGTGGTCGTGGGTCAGCGTGTTCCCCATCTCGGCGGGCTCGATCTCGCCGAGCACCGTGACGACGCGTCCCGCGGTCGTCACGCGCCGCCCTCCGGCAGCACGGCGAGCGCGTCGATCTCGACGAGCAGCCCGGGCGGCAGGCCCACGTAGACGGTCGTGCGCGCGGGGTAGGGCGCCTCGAAATAGGACTCGTACTCGGCGTTCATCTCCGCGAACTGCGACGGATCGGTGAGGTAGACGCGCATGTGCACGACATCGCCCGGGGTCGCACCGCACGACGCGAGGCTCGCGACGAGGTTGTCGAGCGTGCGTCGGGTCTGCGCCGCGACGCCTTCGACGAGGGTGCCGTCGGGGGCGAAACCCGCCTGCCCCGCGGCTGCGACGGTCGTGCCGATCCTCACCGCCTGCGAGTAAGGGCCCGCTGGGGGCGGCGCATCCGTCGTGCGTCCTTCGATCCTGCGCGTCATGCCGCGACCTCCTCCGCGTCGACGACGGTCTGCTCGAGCGTGCCGAGCCCGTCGATCTCCATCCGAACCCGGTTGCCCGCGCGCAAGTAGGGGAAACGGCCCGAGAGCGCGACCCCTTCCGGCGTGCCGGTGAGGATGACGTCGCCGGGTTCGAACGCCATCACCTGACTGAGGTCGCGCAGGATGCGCGCGACGGGGAAGACCATGTCGGCCGTCGAGGAGTCCTGCCGCGGGTCGCCGTCGACCCACGATCGCAGCCGGAGCGCCTGCGGGTCGGGCACCTCGTCGGCCGTGAGCAGCCACGGCCCGAAGGGCGAGAACCCCGGACCGCACTTGCCCTTCGACCACTGCGAGGTCTCGAGCTGCCAGGCACGCTCGCTCAGGTCGTTGACGAGCACGTATCCGGCGATCGCCGCGAGCGCCTCCTCGTCGCTGCCGAGCCGGTACGCGTCCGCGCCGACCACGATGCCGAGCTCGACCTCCCAGTCGAGCTGGGTTGCGCCGGAAGGCAGCAGGATCGGGTCGTGCGGGCCGACGATCGTGTTGGTCTTCTTGAAGAACACGACGACATGCTCAGGCGGTGCCGATCCCGACTCGGCCGCGTGGGCCGCGTAGTTCATCCCGACGCAGACGAGCGACGGCGGACTCGCGAGCGGTGCGCCGATCCGCTCGGCCCCGACGTCGACGGGCCGGAGTGTGCCGGCGGCGAGCGCGGCGCGGGTCGCGGCGATCCCGCCGTCCGCGAGGAATCGCGGATCGACGTCGGCGGTCAGCGGGGTGAGGTCACGCATGACCCCCGCGTCGTCGACGACGACGGGTCGCTCCGCTCCCGCGGGCCCGATGCGCATGAATCTCATGACGCGCTCATCCTTCCTGTCCGGCGGCGAGTACCCGCCGCACGACCTTGTCCCGGCGGCGGGAGAGCTCCTCGCCGCGATGCTCGCCGTAGAGTCCGGCGCCGGACTTCGCGCCGTGCCGACCGGCAGCGACGTGCTCGAGCAGCACCGCGGGCGGGGCGAAGCGCGGACCCAGCCGCTGCTCGAGGTCCTGAAGAATCCAGGCATAGGTGTCGAGCCCGCCGAGGTCGGCGTTCGCGAGCGGCCCGAGCGCGGCGAGCCTCACCCCGAAGGATCCCGCGACGATGCGGTCGATGTCCTCGGCGCTCGCGAGCCCCTCCTCGAGGCACAGCAGCGCCTCGCGCACGAGGGCGAATTGGATGCGGTTGGCGACGAAGCCCGGAGAGTTGCGGACGACGACAGGGTCCTTGCCCGCACGGGCGAGCAGGTCGACGGTCGTGGCGACGATCTCATCGCGGGTGGCGCTCCCGCGCACGACCTCGACGCACGGGATGAGGTCTGCCGGGTTGAACCAGTGCGTGCCGAGCACGCGACCCGGGTCGGGCACGTGCTCGGCGAGCGAGTCGATGTCGAGTGCCGACGTGTTGCTCGCGAGGATCGCGCCGGGCGACGCGGTCTCGCCGAGACGCCGCCACACCTCGGCCTTGACCTCCGGCCGCTCCGGAACGGCCTCGATCACGAGGCCCGCCCCGGTCACGGCGTCCGCGGCGACGCCGCCGACACTCACCCGTTCCCGGGTTGCCGGAACCTCAGCGTCGAGCAGCCGTTCGAGCGCCGCGCGACCCGACGGGTCGGGATCGGCGATCCGCACGACGTGCCCGGCTCCGGCGAGCGCGACCGCGATGCCGCGGCCCATGATGCCGGCGCCGAGCACGGCGACGTCGAGGAGCGCGGTCATCGGTCGAGGCACTCCACGATCGCGGTGCCGAGCGCGACCCCGTCGCCGGGACGCAGCGCCATCGGGTTGATCGTGACGACTCCGCGCCACGCCTCCGACTCGCCGACGTACGCGGGCACCGGGCGCGCGGCCAGGGCGAGCGCGAGCGCATCGACCGCGGCCGTGCTCTCACCTGCGCGCACGTGGAGTGACGGCACGTCGAGGGCGGTGTCGTGGTGCCGGGTCACGTCGACGCCGCCCTCGCGCAGGATGCGCTCCGTCTCGGCAAGCTCGGCGATGCCCGGGGCCTCGTCACCTCCGGGGTCGCGCACGTAGCGCTCGAGCGCGGCGAGGAGACCCGCGATCTGCTCGCGACCGACCTTCATCGGACGTCCGGGTCCGTGGCGCGGGGGCGTGCGGCCGCCCGCGGCGAGCCCGGGCGGCCAAGTCGCGAGACGCTCGTCCATGTCCTGATGCTGAGCGCCGACGGCCTCCACGAGGTCGGCACGCCCGAGCAGCAACCCGCTCGCCTGCGGACCGCGGAAGCCCTTGCCTCCGCTCAGGGCGACGAGGTCGGCCCCGTCGGTGAAGAGCGCCCGCAGCCGCTCGAGCCCCGGCGCATGCACGGCGCCGTCGACGAGCACGGGTACGCCGTGTGCGTGCGCGATCTCCGCCGTCGCCGCGAGCGACAGCAGGTTGCCGGGCTTGCCCGGGCGGTAGAGCACGGCTGCGACGTCGTCGCCGAGGACGCGGTCGAGCTCGTCGGGATGCGTGGAGTCGGGGTAGCCGATCGTCTCGAGCACCGCGCCCGTCGGCGCGATCGCGCGGTCGTAGGGGTCGCGATGCGCGGCCTGGATGATGACGCGGTGCCGCATCCCGGTCGTGTCGGGCAACCGGTCGACGAGGTCGGCGCGGCCGCCGGTCATGGCCGCCGCCGTGCCGAGCAGCATCGCCGCGGAGGCACCCGAGGTCACGTACGCCGCGGGAGCACCGAGCAGTTCGGCGATGCGCCGGCCGGCCGCGGCCTCGAAGACATCCATGCGCACGGGCGAGGCGAGCGACTCCTGCATGGCCGCCCAGACCTCGGGATGCAGCGGCAGACCGCCGAGCCGGGTCGCCGGACCGACCCCGTTGAGCGCCGCCGGCACCCCGAGCCCCTCGTAGAGTCCCGTCATCTCCGCCGTCCTTCCGTGGTGCTCATCGTCCCAGCACCATCCCTCCGTTGACCCCGAGCAGCTGCCCGGTGATGTATCCCGCGCCCGGCGCCGCGAGAAAGCCGACCGCCTCGGCAACCTCCTCGGGCGTTCCGGCGCGCTTGACGAGAGAGCGCTCGATGCGCACCGCGTCGAAGTCGGCGTCGCGACGCGCGCCGAAGAACTCGGTCTCGGGCACATAACCGGGGAGTACGAGGTTGGCCGTGATCCCCTCGGGTCCGAGTTGCGCCGCAAGCCAGAACACCCACGCGTGCAGAGCGGCCTTCGCGGCGCCGTAGGACCCGCCGTAGCCGCTTCCCAACTGAGCGCCGATCGACCCGATACCGACGATCCGGCCGCCGGGCCGGGCCAGCAGAGGCCGCACGGCCTCGACGAGCAGCACCGCCGTGAGCAGATTCGCTCGGAGGTCGGCCTCCCAGTCGCGCGCGACGTCGGTCAGCTCGACCGGCACGGTCGCCGGCGTTCCGCCGGCGGCGGGGACGACGACGTCCACGACCCTCTCGCCGAGCGCGTCGCGCACCGCCTGCGCGCCCTCCGAAGTGGCGAGGTCGGCGGCGACAGCGTGCACCCTGCCGCCCAGGGCCGCGCGGGTCGTCTCGAGGGGCTCGGAGCGACGTCCGACGACCCAGACCTCGTCGCCGCGGGCAGCGAACCAGGCGGCGCAGGCGCGGCCGATCCCGCTGCCTCCGCCGCTCACCACGACCGTGCGGCTCACGCGCGGCCCTCCGGATCGTGCACGACAGCGCCACTCGCCACGGTGAGCACGCAGGTGAGGCGGCCGGCCGCGTCGACGACGCCGGGCGTGCCGGGCATCCCGAGCGTCACGGCGCCGTCGACGACGCGTAGGACGGCGACGTCGCCCGGGGCGCCGGGGTCGAGCGTGCCGACGCCCGCGGCGTCGAGGCCGACGGCGCGGGCCGGCGCGAGCGTCGCGCGCACGAGCGCGTCGGGGAGATCCATCCCGAAGGCGAGGAACTTCGACAGCACCGTCGGCAGATCGGTCACACGCGACTCGGAGTAGGTGTGCAGGTCGGTGCTGATCGAGTCCGGCGGCTGCCCCGCCTCCACCATCGCGCGTCCGACGGCCGCATCGAAACCGGACATCCCGTGACCCACGTCGAGCAACACGCCGCGCTCGCGCGCCGCCAGCACGGAGGGACGCACGACGCCGTCGGCGATCATGGCGTTGCCCGGCCAGTCGGAGAACGCGTGGGTGAGGATGTCGCCGGGCCCGAGCAGGTCGAGGATCTCGTCGAGCGTCGCGGGTGCGGGTCCGAGGTGCACCATGAGCGGCAACCCGACTCGGTCGGCCACCGCACGGGCTCGGCGCAGCGCCTCGCGGACGTGCTCTCCGCCGACGTCGGCCGAGGCGCGCACCTTGACGCCCACGACGACGTCGCGGTGAGCCTCGATCGCGTCAACCGCGACGTCGACATCGGCGTACTCGGGCGACTTGAGCTCGCCGCGCAGGAGGATACTCGTCGTGCCGATCGAGGAGATATTGACGAACGCGCGTATCCGGAGGTGGGTGCGGTCGAGCGTCGCCCGGCGGAAGGCGCCGAAGACGTGCCCGCCCGCGCTCCCCGCGTCGACGAAGGTCGTCGTGCCCGAGGGCGGGCCGACCACATCCGGGTCGACGCCGAGGTCCTGCCCGACGAACAGGTGCGTGTGCAGGTCGACGAGCCCCGGTGCGACGACGAGTCCCGAGACGTCGACGATCGTGTCGCCCGTCGTCGGGGACGCCGCCGAGACCCGTCCGTCCTCGACGCGGAGGTCGCGGCGCTCGAGCACTCGGCGACGTGCGTCGAGCACGTCGCCGCCACGCAAGAGGAGCCCGGTCATGAGACGACGGCGAGCTCTGCGCGCGTCGCGAGGCGGTCGCCCGACTCGCGGTCGAACCAGGACGCGTTCACGAGATCGACGGAGACGTCGACGAGGTCGCCGAGCACCACATCGACCTCGCCGGGGATGCGCGCGTAGTAGACGTCGCGCGCCGCCGCGGCACCCAGCGTGCCCGGCTCGGCGTCGCCGAGGTGGAAGCCCACGATCGTCTCCGCCCCGAGCCGCTCGACGACGCGCACGCGAGCCGGGAGGTCGCCGCTGCCGCGCGGCGCGATGCGGAGCCGCTCCGCGCGGACGCCGAGCAGCACGTCGTCCGCGTCCGGCCGCGCGGCGCCGTCGACGGCGAGCGCGCCCCCGTGTGCGAGGTGCACGCCCGCGGCGTCGAGGGTGGCCGGCATGAGATTCATCGCAGGCGACCCGATGAACCGGGCCACGAACGTGTTCGCCGGGCGGTCGTAGATCTCCTTCGGTGTCCCCTGCTGCTGGATCACGCCGGCGTCCATGAGGATGATGCGCGTGCCCATCGTCATCGCCTCGACCTGGTCGTGGGTGACGTAGACGAAGCTCTTGCCGACCCGCTCGTAGAGCGCGGAGATCTCGACCCGCATCTGCGAACGCAGCTTGGCATCCAGATTCGAGAGCGGCTCGTCGAGGAGGTAGACCGCGGGGTCTCGGACGAGCGCTCGCGCGAGCGCGACACGCTGCCGCTGACCGCCGGAGAGGCTCTTCGGTCGACGGTCGAGCAGGGGGGTGAGCTCCATCATCTCGGCGATCTCCGCGACGCGACCGGCGACCTCGGGGTCGCGCATCGCGCGGAACCGCATGATCACGTCGATGCCCGGGATGTGGTGCCACCAGTGGAAACGCGACATCAGCAGCGGGAAGGCGATGTTCGCGCGCACCGAGAGGTGCGGGTAGAGGGCGTAGGACTGGAACACGAAGGCGATGTCGCGGCGCTTCGGATCGAGGTCGTTGACCCGTTCCCCGTCGAACAGCAGGTCGCCGTCGTCGATCGAGATGAGGCCCGCGATCATCCGGAGCATCGTCGACTTGCCGCAGCCCGAGGGGCCGAGCAGCACGAGGAACTCCTTGTCGGGGATCTCGGCGGTGAAGTCGCGGATGACCTCGGAGCCGCCGAAGCGCTTGGAGAGGTGCGAGAAGGTCAGAGCTGGCATGGCTTATCCCTTGACGGAGCCGGCCGTGAGGCCGCTCACGATCTGACGTTGGACGAGAAGGAAGAACACGATCGCGGGGATCGTGAAGACGATCGCGGCGGAGAATACGGTCGAGAGCGGCGTGATGAATTCGCCGATGAACGACGACAGGCCGACGGATGCGGTCCAGAGCTCGCGGTCCTGGATGAAGGTCGTCGCGAAGAGGTACTCGTTCCAGCCGTCGAAGAACAGCAGCACGGCGGCGGCCGCGATCGACGGGGCCGTGAGCGGGATCATGATGCGCAGCAGGATGACGAACCGCGGGCAGCCGTCGACGCGCGCCGCCTCCTCGATCTCGTACGGCACGGCATCCATCGCGGCCTTCACGATCCAGACCGCGACGGGCATGACGAACGCCGTGTTGGCGAGCACGAGGCCGCCGAGTCCGTTGAGCAGTCCGAGCGTCGCGAAGAGCGCGTAGAGCGGCACGATGAGCAGCGCCTCGGGCAGCATCTGCGTCGCGAACAGCGCGAAGCCGAGCACGCCGCGACCGTGGAACCGGTAGCGCGAGAGCCCGTAGCCCGCGAGCACCGCCATCGCGAGACTCGCGAGGGTCGTGCCCACCGCGACGAGCGCGCTGTTGGTGAGCCAGGTGAGGATCGGCACGTCGCTCGTGAAGACCGCGAAGAGCTCCCCGATGCGGGTGAAGTCGGGCACGAGCGGCTGCCCCGTGAAGAGCTCGCCGCGCGGGGTGAGCGCGGTGTTGAGCATCCAGTAGACGGGGAACGCGGCGATCACCACGACGACGATGACGACGACGTAGCGCAGCACGCGGCCGACGATGCGGCGGATCACAGCGCCTCCTTCCGGGCCTCGCGGCGATCGACCAGGAAGTAGACGACGGTCACGACCATCGACAGGCACAGGCCGAGGATGCCGATGGCCGCCGCCCGCCCGAGGTCGGAGTTCTGGAATGCCTCGCGGTAGACGCTGATGACGATCGTGTTCGTCGCGTCGATCGGCCCGCCGCCGGTGAGCAGGTAGATGATCTCGAAGCGTCGGATCGACCAGATGGTCATGAGCAGCGCGACGACCCGGATCGTCGGGATGACGTGCGGCACGACGGCCGACTTGAAGACGTTGAACGCATCCGCGCCGTCGACCCGCGCGGCCTCGCGCAGCTCGGCGGGCACGCTCTGCAGCGCGGCGAGCACGACGAGCATCACGAACGGGAAGACCTTCCAGATGCTCGCGACCGAGACCGACAGCAGTCCGAGCGCGGGGTCGATGAGCCAGCCCTGCTCGCCGATCCCGAGTGCCCGCAGGCCGGCGTTCGCGACGCCGCTCTCGACGTTGTAGATCCAGATGAAGACGAGCACGACCGAGACCGAGGGCACCGCCCACGGGATGGTGAGCAGCGCGCGGAAGATCGCGCGGCCGCGGATGCCCTCGTTGATCGCGACCGCGGCGACCGTGCCGAGCACGATCGAGCCGACGACGGTCGCGGCCGTGTAGAGCAGCGTCGTGCCGACGGAGCCCCAGAAGCGTGCCTCGGTGAGCAGCTCGCCGTAGTTCTCGACGCCGACGAACCGTCCGCCATTGGGGTTGAGCAGCACGGCGTCGGTGAAGCTGAACCACAGCCCCCGCACGACGGGGATCGCGGTGAACAGCAGCAGGTAGAGGGCCGCCGCGCCGACGAAGAGGTAGGGGGCGAGGGATGTCGTGCGCCGACGTCGCCGGGGGGCGTCGACCTGGACCGTCGTGGTCACTCGCTCAATCCCTTTCGATCGGTGGACGTGGAGGGAGGAGGACCGTGCGCCGCCCGCACGGCCCTCCTCCCGGATGGATCAGCGCAGCTCGTTCGCCGCGTTCGTGAGGGCCTCCTGAGGATCGAGATCCTCGAGGAGCACCTTCTCGATCCAGCCCAGAACCACGTGGCGGATCTGGGGCGTGACCGACTCGAACCCGGGGATCACGGCGGAGTGCGTGTACGCGCCGTTCTCGCGGTAGGCCGCGGCCCACGGGTTCTCGTCGAGGAAGCCGCCGGGCAGCTCGGTCGTGGTCGCGACCGTGGACGTGTTGCCGATGACCTCCGAGATCTTCTGCTGGGTCTCGGGCGAGAGGAACCAGTTCATGAAGTCACCCGCGAGGGCCTGGTTCTCGGTGCTCGAGTTGATGCCGAAGTAGATGCCGACCTGGCTCGTCGCGAGCTCGGGGAACGGCAGCGGCGAGGCCATCATGGAGGTCGACGGTACCGTCTCGCTCACCATCGCGGGAGGGGCGCCGGTGGCGTCGATCATCATCGCCAGTCGACCTTCGCTGAACTTCGTGCGGAAGGTCGAGGCGTCGTCGCCGACGGCGAAGGCACCCGAGTCGTACATCTCCTTGTAGAACTCGACGGCGGCGACGTTCTCCGGGCTGTCGATGGTCAGCTGACCGTCCTCGGCCCAGGCTCCGCCGAAGCCGACGATCCAGTTGTTGAAGTCGATCCACCACGGGGTCTCCTCCGCGAGGCGGTGACGCACCGCGAAGCCCGTGATGCCCGTGGTCTCCTTGATGGCGACGGCGGCCTCGAGCAGCTCCTCGGGCGTGGTGGGCGGCTCGACGCCGGCCTGCTCGAGGATGTCGGTGTTCCACAGGAACGCGTAGGGCGCGACCTGCCAGGTGACCGCGAGGCGCTCACCGTCGCGCACGACGGCATCGTTCGTCGAGTTGAGCGTCTCCACGACCTCGTCGGTCAGGATGCCGTCGAGCGGCAGGAGCTTCCCGGCCGCGGCGAGCTCGGGGTAGAAGGTGTCGGCCATCGTGAAGATGTCCGGGCCACCGCCCGACGAGAACTGGATCTTGAGCTTCGTCTCGTAGTCGGCCCGCACGATGCCGACCGTCTCGATCGTCGCGTTCGGGTTGTACTCCTCGTATTCCTTGATGATGTCCTGCATCGCCTCGCCGTAGGCGGGCGCGAGGAAATCCCAGTGCGCGATCGTGAGCGTGCCGCTGGGCTGCTCGCCGTCGGGGGTGCTGTCGGGTGATGCGGTGCATGCTGCCAGCACGCCGACGGCGGTGACTGCGGCGAGTGCCGCAGTGAGTGGTCTCCTGCTGAACACCTTGACCTCCTGGGTCGGGATTGGGGTGCGCCCACTCTAGCGAGACGTTTCTCACCTGTAAACAAGAGTTCACACTGGCGAAACTAGAGTTGATGACCCCCGTATTCCTGGGCGTTCCCGGGGTCGTGGATGGCCACGACGACGTCGGCGCGGTCCGCCATCCGGGCCATCGCGCGGCGCGCGGCGGCGGCATCCTCGGCGATTCCGATCGGCGACCCGGTCTCGAGATTGCGGTTCACGAACGCCGTCTCGAGCACCGCGACGACCCCGCCGGCCGTCTCGACGAGCACCGCCGCCGAGCCCGGGTGGTGCCCGCCGGTCACCTCGAACACGACGCCCGGCACGATCTGCTCCTCGTCGGCGACGAGCCGTAGCCGCCCCTCGATCGCGAGGGCGCGCAGGCTCGCCCACGCCGGCGCCGTGAAGTAGAACTCGGGAGCCGGATGCCCGGGCGGGTCGACCAGCAACTCGAGCACTCCGGCGCGCGCGAGGTAGAAGGTCGCGTTCGGCAGCAGCTCCGCGTCGATCCCGCCCGTGTGGTACGTCACGGTCTGCGTGATCGCAACGAACGAGACGTCGGCCGGTGCGATGCCGAGGTCGGCGAGGATCTCGGGAAGCGTGCGCACCTCGCGGAACCCCACGTCGTCGCCGAACGCCGCGTTCGTCGCACCGAGCGCCGCGGTGTCGCGCGGGTCGAGCGGCAGCCCCGCGTCGATGAGCCCCACGGTCTCGCCATCGGTGACGACCCAGACGTAGAAGTGGAGGTCGTGCAGCGACGCGTCGTTGTCGCCGAGCACGAGCGCCCAGCCGGGGGCGGGGAGGATGGCGGCGCGCTCGGCGCGGAGACGGTGGGTCACGACGTGGATGTCCTCCCGGTCTCGACCCAGCGCCCCGTCGCGGCGGATCTCTCGGCCGCCCCGGCGAGCACGACGGCGCGGTGCCCGACGGCGAGCGTCGGCTGATCGAGCATCTCACCCCGGATGCCCGCGACGAAGTGCTCGAGTTCGCGCGCGAGCCAGTCGTCGTCGACGAACGACTCCTCGACGACGCCGTCCGCGGTCGACACCCGCAGGTACCGGGCCATCGTGTCGACCTCGATCATCCCGCGGGTGCCCTGCACGACGAGGGAGAGGTGGGGCGCGGCGTCGTAGCCGAGACCGAACGACATCGTCGACATCCCGAGCGTCGTCGCGCCGAGCCGCGCCTGCAGCGCGACGGCGATCTCGGTGTCACCGCCCGCGAGTGCGGCGGGGCGCGCGACACGGGCCGAGAGCTCGGCGATGTCGGCGCCGAGCAACCACTCCCAGCGGTCGAAGACGTGGTGGCTCTGCAGCTGGAGGGTGCCGCCGCCTGCTGCGCGGTCCCAGTACCAGCCGGGGGTGACCCGGTAGGCCTCGATCACGGTGTCGGTGACGAGGTAGACCTCGCCGAGCGCGCCGTCGCGCACGAGCTCGCGCGCGCGACGCCACTCCCCGCGGAAGCGCGTGCTGAAGCCCATCATCCAGAACGCCGACGTCTCGCCTGCCGCGCGCAGCACCTCGTCGGCGTCGGCGAGGTCGGTCGTG
Organism: Pseudolysinimonas sp.; assembly: GCF_057350545.1. Taxonomy (NCBI): domain Bacteria; kingdom Bacillati; phylum Actinomycetota; class Actinomycetes; order Micrococcales; family Microbacteriaceae; genus Pseudolysinimonas; species Pseudolysinimonas sp. The sequence goes on from NZ_JBMRCP010000097.1 coordinate 39,578, forward strand.
AGCGGCTTGTCGACGAGCACGTGCAGCCCGAGCGCCGCGGCCTCGAGGCAGGCGTCGCGGTGGGCCGAGTTCGGCAGCCCGATGTAGACGGCGTCGAGCCCGGCGTCCGCGGCCGCGGCGAGCGAGACGGATGCCGCGGCGCCCACCGCACGCGCCACCGCCTCGGCGCGGGCCGGGTCGCGATCGAGCACCGCCGTGACCTCGACCCCCGGCAGCGCCGCAGCCGCCCGTACGACGCGCTCCCCCATCCCGCCGGCGCCCCACACCCCGAGGCGCACGACGCGACCCTGCTCAGTCATCGGCGAGCCCCCGCGCGCGCAGGGCCCCGGTCGGATCGGGGTAGGCGTCGAGCAGCAGCCTCGTGTACGGGTCGCGTGGGTTCGCGAGCACCTCGCGGGTCTCCCCCGTCTCGACGATGCGCCCGCCCTTCATGACGATGAGCCGGTCGGCGAGCGCCGACAGCACGGGCAGCTGGTGCGACACGAAGATCACCGAGATGCCGGTGTGGTCGCGCAGATCGAGGAAGAGGTTGACGATCTCGGTCTGCACCGACACGTCGAGGGCGCTCACCGCCTCGTCGGCGATGACGACACGGGGGCGGGAGGCGAGGGCGCGCGCGATCGCGACCCGCTGCCGCTGCCCTCCGCTGAGGTCGCGCGGCAGCCGCGAGGCGTACGACGCCGGCAGTCGCACCTGGTCGAGCAGCTCGGTGACGAACCCCACGTCGCGGGCGCCCGGGATGCCGTGTACGACGCCCGCCTCGCGGATCGCCGCGCCGACCTGGAGTCGTGGGTTGAGCGACGAGTACGGATCCTGGAAGACCACCTGGAGATGCCGGCGGGCCCTCCGCAGCGCGGCACGCCCGAGGGTCATGAGGTCCTGCCCGTCGAGCAGCACCTCGCCGGCATCCGCGTCGACGAGCCGCGCGACGCACTTCACGGTCGTCGACTTGCCGCTGCCCGACTCGCCCGCGATGCCGACGATCTCACCGTGTCCGAGCTCGAACGACACGTCGTCGACCGCGACGAGCGGATCGCGGCGCCCGGCGAACCCGCCGCGCGGGTAGGTCTTCGTGAGGCCGCGCACCGACAGCACGGCGTCCGACTCAGCCATGCGCGACGCCTCCGACCGTGAACGGGCACGCCGTCGTGTGCGCGGCGCCCGCGGGCAGCAGCTCCATCGACACCTCCGTGCACTCGGGGCGGGCGAGCGGGCAGCGCGGCGCGAACGGGCAGCCGCCCGCGTACGCCACCGTGCCGAGCGGTGGCCCGGGAATGGTCGGTCGGCGGTAGCCCCGCTCGGGCACCTCGAGCGTCGGCACCGACGCGATGAGCGCCCGGGTGTAGGGATGCTGCGGTCGGCGGTAGACCTCCGCGACCGGACCCGACTCGACGACGAACCCGCCGTACATGACCGCGACCCGGTCGCACATCTCGGCGATCACACCGAAGTCGTGCGAGACGAGCAGGATCGACGTGCCGCGTTCGTCGCGCACCCGTCGCAGCAGCCGGAGGATCTGCGCCTGCGTCGTCGTGTCGAGCGCCGTCGTCGGCTCGTCCGCGATGAGCAGGCGGGGGTTCGACCCGAGCGCCATCGAGAGCATGACCCGTTGCCGCATCCCGCCGCTGAGCTCGTGCGGGTACAACCGCAGCTTCTGCGCGGGATCCGGGATGTCGACCTCCTCGAGCGCCGCGACCGCGCGGGCCGTCGCCTCCGCCCGCGTGAGCTGCGACGTGACGCGCAACGCCTCGACCATCTGGGAGCCGATCCGCCGGGTCGGGTTGAGCGACGAGAACGGGTCCTGGAAGATCATGCCGACTTCGGACGACCGGAAGGCGAGCAGCTCGTCGCGGCCGAGGGCGAACACGTCGCGCCCCTCGAACGTGACGCTCCCCGACAGCACGTGCCCGCGATCGGGCAGCAGGTTGAGGATCGCGCGACAGGTGAGGCTCTTGCCGGAGCCCGACTCGCCGACGAGGCCCACGATCTCGCCGGGGCGGATGTCGAGGTCGACCCCGCGTACGGTCGCCGTGGTGTCGGCCCGATTCGCGCCGAACCCGATCCGCAGGTCGTCGATCGCGAGCAGGGGTGCGGTGCCGGTCATGCGGCCGCCTCCGTCTTCCGACGGCTCGAGAAGCCGTCGTCGATCATCCCCACGGCGACGCCCAGGACGATGAGGATGAGGGCCGGCAGCGTCGTGATCCACCACGCCGTGAGCAGGAACGGCTGCCCGCCGGCGATGATCGAGCCGAGGTCGGCGGTCGGCGGTTGCGCGCCGAAGCCGAGGTAGGACATCGCGGCGAGCACGACCATCGCGGCCACGACATCCATCGTCGCGAAGGTCAGACCCGGCCGGAAGATGTTCGGGATGACGTGCCGCACGAGGATGCGCAGCGACCCGTAACCGAGCGACCGGGTGGCCATGATGAACTCGTGCTCCCGCAGCGCGAGCACCTCGGCGCGTGCGATGCGGGCGTAGACGGCCCAGCCGACGACGACCATGCCGATCGCGACGCTCACGGTGCCGACCCCGAGGATCGCGACCGTCGCGAGCACGACGACGAGGAACGGGATCGCGATCGCGGTGTCGATCACGCGCGACACCGCGGCGTCGAGCCACCCGCCGACATAGGCGACGATCGAGCCCAGCAGCGTGCCGATCATGAGCGCGGCGCCGATCACCGCGGCGCTCGTCACGAGCGAGATCTGGGTGCCGACGAGCGATCGGGTGAGCACATCGCGTCCCGCCGAGTCGGTGCCCATCCAGTGCGCGAGCGACGGCGGCTGCAGCGACGCGCGCACCTCGGGGGCGTTCGGATCCCACGGCGAGAGCCACGGCCCGACGATCGCCGCGATGACGACGACGGTGAGGATCGCGACGCCGATGCGCGACTCGACGCTCCAGCCGTTCCAGGTGCGGCCGGCGCGCACGGCACGGCGGGTGAAGAAGGACAGCTCAGCCATGACGGATCGCGCTCCTGACACGGGGGTCGAGCGCCGCCTGCAGCAGGTCGGCGACGAGGCCGGCGAGGACGACGACGCTGCCCGCGAGCAGCGCGAGCACCTGCACGACCGGGTAGTCGCGCCGCTCGACGGCCTGCACGAGGAGCGAGCCCACGCCCGGCACGTTGAACACCTGCTCGAGCACGGCGGTGCCGCCGACGAGGTAGCCGATGACCACCGCGATGATCGAGATCACCGGGGTCACCGCGTTGCGGAGGGCGTGACGTCGGATGACGCGGCCCTCGGAGAACCCGCGGGCGCGCGCCGCCTCGATGTACTCGGTGCCGAGCACGCGCGTCATGCTCGAGCGCAGCGACCGGGTCACGACCGCGATGAGCGAGAGGCCGAGGGCGATCGCCGGCAGCGTGAGGGTGCGCAGCCCGCCGAGGAAGCCGCGCTCGTAGCCCGAGACGGGGAAGAGCCCGAACTGGATGCCGAGCACGAGGGCGAGCACGAGGCCGACCCAGAAGGCGGGCATCGCGAAGATCGCGGTCGCGAGGATGCGGATCGTGAAGTCCGCGATGCGGCCCGAACGGATGGCGGCGTAGATGCCGAGCACGAATCCGAAGACGAGGGCGAGCAACAGGCCGTAGGTGATGAGGAACGCGCTCGGCTCGATGCGCGAGGCGATGAGCGACGCGATCGGCTGCCCGAAGGTGACCGAATCACCCAGGTCGCCCGTGACGATCCTGCCGAGGTACATGCCGAGCTGCACGATCACGGGCTCGTTCAGGCCGAGACTCTCGCGCACCGACTCGACGTACTCGGGAGCGGCGCGCTCACCGAGCATCGTGCGCACCGGGTCGCCCGGCACGGCCTGGAGGATGAGGAACACCAGCACGGCCAGCACGAGCAGCTGGCCGACGCTGAGGAGGAGCCTCCTGAGGAGGTAGAGGACCATGCCCCTACCTCCCCAGGAGTGATGCGGTGAAGATCACGAGACGGCGCTGACCTATCCCGCGAGCCAGGCCGACGTGAAGGTGCTCTGCCCGATCGGGTTGTTGGCGAACCCGCACACGCCCGACCCGATGCCCGCGAGCAGCGGGAGGTTGAGCACGTTGATCGCGGGCTGCGCCTCGAGGATGGCCTCCTGGATGGCGGGCCACAGCTCGGCGCGCTCCGCCTCGTCGACGCTGCCGATGAACTCGAGCGTCTGCGCCTCGATCTCCGGGTCGTTCCACCAGGTGAAGAACCCGTTGGTGCCGCCCTGCACCGCGTAGAAGCTCGCGAACTCGTCGGGGATCGGCACGTCGCTCGCCGCGAACGAGTACGGCAGCATGAGGTCGTACGTGCCGCCCGTGAAGTTCTTGCTCAGGGTGGCCTGGTCCTCCGGCAGCAGCTCGATCGTCACGCCGAGGTCGGCCCACGCCGCCTGCAGCACGACCGCGAGGCTGTCGAAGGCCGCGTCGCCGCTCGGGTACTCGAGGGTCGCCTCGAACCCGTCCGGGTAGTCCGACTCGGCCATGAGGGCCTGCGCCGCGGCGAGGTCGAACGGCGTCGGCGCGATCTCACTCGCGTCGGCGTCGAGCGAGAGTCGGGGCAGCGCGCTGTTGGGCAGCTCGCCCAGGCCGAAGTAGATCTGCTCGTTGACGGCCTCGCGGTCGATCGCGAGCGAGAGCGCCTGGCGCACGTTCTGGTCGGCGAACGGACCTTCCTGGTTGTTCATCGACAGCAGGATCCACGACGGGATCTCCGACGACTTGATCTCGATCGACGACTCGGCGCCGAGCGCCTCGACCTGCGACCACGGCACGATGTCGACGAGTTGCACGTCGCCCGAGCGCAGCGCGAGGGTGCGCGAGTTGCCGTCGGTGATGAAGCGGAACTCGACGCCGTCGAGCAGCACGTCATCGGCGCCCCAGTACTCGGGGTTCTTCGTGAAGCTGATCGACGATCCCTTGACCCACTCGTCGAGCACGAAGGGTCCGCTCGAGATCGGGTCTTCGAAGAACGCGTCGCCCGCGGCCTCGACCTCTTCCCCCGGGAGGATGCCGGCGGTCACCATGGCCAGAGAGTAGAGGAATCCGCCGATGGGCTCCGACATCTCGATGCGCACGGTCGAGTCGTCGACGATCGTGGTGCCCGCGTAGCCGCGCGCGAACGAGGCCCACGCGCTCACCTCGGGGTCGGACCAGTTGTCGAGCGTGTACTGCACGTCCGCCGGCGTGATCGCTCGGCCGTTCGAGAACGCCGCACCCTCGCGGATGTGGAACGTGTACGAGAGTCCGTCTTCCGCCACCTCCCACTCGTCAGCCACCCCGCCGACGATGTCCTGCGTGGCACCCGTCGGGTCCATGCGCACGAGGGTTTCGAAGATCATGTTGATCGCCTCGGTGTCGCCGAAGCCGCCGGGCGTCGAGTACGGGCTGAGCGAGAGCGTCTCGTTCTGCTTGCCGGCCACGAGGGTGCCTCCGGCGACGGGCGTGCCGGTGCACGACTCGGCGGCGGGCGGCGACGAATCAGCCGGGCTGCACGCGGCGAGGCCGACGAGCAGCGCGGCACTCGCCGCGAATGCGATGGACGAACGGATTCTCACGGTGCCTCCTGGGTTGACGACTGATTCATATTTGTGAACCTGAGTTCACATTTGTCGGAGGTTACCAGACGCGAGCACGTGCGCAACAGAGGCGGTCGATGGAGGCTCCCAGGAAAGGTTCAGCAGACGCGCAGAAACTGGGACCATGAGTGACGGCCCCCGCATCCTGATCGTCGACGACGAGCCGAACATCCGCGACCTGCTGACGACGAGCCTGCGCTTCGCCGGCTTCGCGGTGCGCGCCGTCGGCAACGGGGCGCAGGCGATCTCGGCGGTACTCGAGGAGGAGCCCGACCTGATCATCCTCGACGTCATGCTCCCCGACATGAACGGCTTCGGCGTCACCAAGCGGCTGCGCGCATCCGGCTACACCGCGCCGATCCTGTTCCTCACCGCGAAAGACGACACCGACGACAAGATCACCGGCCTCACCGTCGGCGGCGACGACTACGTCACGAAGCCGTTCTCGCTCGACGAGATCGTCGCGCGGCTCAAGGCGATCCTGCGCCGCACGATGCACGACGAAGAGGATGCGATCATCCGCGCCGGCGAACTCACGATGGACCAGGACACGCACGAGGTCACCGTCGGCGACGAGCAGGTCGAGCTGAGCCCGACCGAGTTCAAGCTGCTGCGCTACCTCATGCTCAACCCCAACCGCGTGCTGTCGAAGGCGCAGATCCTCGACCACGTCTGGGAGTACGACTTCAACGGCGACGCGGGCATCGTGGAG
>NZ_JBMRCP010000098.1:0-29021 GCF_057350545.1 Pseudolysinimonas sp.
CCGTTCCTCGAGGGCGGCGAGCTGCTCCTGACCACCGGCATGCCCTTCGCCGAGGCGCCCGGAGGGATCCCCGCCTACGTCGATCGGCTCCGCGAGCGCGGGGTCGCCGCTCTCGCCCACGGCGTCGGACCCGCGCTCGACCACGTGCCCGCCGCGCTCGCCGAGCACTGCGCCGCGACCGACTTCCCGCTGCTGACGGTGCCCCGCGACGAGACCTTCATCCGCGTGACCCGGGCGTTCTGGGACCTCGTCGGGGCCTCCGACCGCGCGGGCCTCGTCGCCCGGTTGGGAACGCAGACGGCGATCGTGCGCGAAGCCGCGAAGCCCGAAGGCGCCGCGGGGATCGCGAGCCTCGTCGCACAGGCCCTCGGCGGCTGGACCGCCTACGTGCCGCTCTACGACGCCGACGCCGTCGTCTACCCCGCCGCGCTCGGCGGGGTTCTCGCGAGCCTCGCCGTCGAGGTGCGCCGATTCGCCGAGGGCGGCAACGTCGGTGCGGCCACCTTCCCGCTGCACGGGTACGACGTCATCGCCTACCCGGTCGGCGCGGGTGCCGTCGTGCGGGGAGCGTTCGCCGTCGGCGCCGGGCGGCGGCTCACGAGCGTCGACCGTCAGCTCATCGTCACCGCCACCGCGGCGATCGGCCTCTGGGAGCGCGCTCGGCTCGAGGCGAGCGCCGCCGAGCGCTCGATCGCCGAGGCGGTCGCGACGCTCGTGCTCTTCGGCGAGACCGGGGCGGCGGACGTGCTCGCGACGGTCACCGGGGGCCCGCCGCTGCCGCCGACGGTCCGCCTCGTCGTGACCCCCGACACGTCGGCCTCGGGGGATCCCGCGCGGCTCGACGCGGCCCTCGCCGAGCTCGTGGCGCGCGGTCACGTCAGCGCCGCGGCGGCGGAGCGCTCGCACCCGCTGCGGTCGACCGTGAGCGAGGGGATGCGCGTCCTCCTCGTCGCGGGGCCGCTGCCCTCCGATCCCCCTGCCCTCGCCGGACGGGAGGACGCCGGCGAGTTCACGGGAGCGATCGGCGACGCCACGCGACCGTCGGAGGCCGCGGGGTCGCTCGCACGCGTGCTGCGTCGTGCACGCGAGGCGCGCCGCGGCGAGGTCGTGACGGGAGGCGGCACGGCGGGAATGCGCGCGGGGGAGGATGCCGCGGCGCGGCTCGCCGCGTACGAGCGCGCTCCCCTCGTCGAGACGGCGCGGAGCTTCCTGCGCCACCGCGGCAGCTGGGAGGCCGCGGCGCGCGAACTCGGCGTGCATCGCAACACGATCCGCAACCGCATCCGGGTGATCTCGGAGGAGCTCGGCATCGATCTCGACGATCCCGACCTGAGCGCCGAGCTCTGGCTGGCCCTGCGCGACCAGCCCGGGGCACTCTGAGACGACGACGCACTGGACCGATCGGCCAGCCGACAACGAGCGCTGTGCGGATCGCACCATCGAACCGCGCGCCGCCCGCCCGTAGCCTCCGGGAATGACCAGCACCACCGCCGAGGCCCGCCCCCGCCCCGAGGAGCGCCGCATCGTCGGCACGATCCCCGGACCGCGCTCCCTCGAGCTCCAGCAGCGGCGCGACGCCGAGCTTCCGCGGGGACTCGGGCGCACCCTGCCGATCTTCATCGAGGGCGCGGGAGACGGCGTCCTGCGCGACGTCGACGGCAACCAGGTGATCGACTTCGCGTCCGGCATCGCCGTCACCGCGGTCGGGCCCGCGCACCCGGAGGTCGTCGCGCGCATCGCCGAACAGGCCGCGGCACTCATCCACAGCTGTTTCATGGTCACCCAGTACGAGGGCTACGTCGAGGTCGCCGCGCGGCTGAACCGGATCACCCCCGGCGCGCACGCCAAGAAGACGGCGCTCTTCACGACCGGCGCCGAGGCCGTCGAGAACGCGGTGCGCATCGCCCGTGCCCACACCGGGCGACCTGCGATCATCGCGCTCGAGCACGCCTTCCACGGACGCACCCAGCTCACGATGACCCTCACGGCGAAGAACAAGCCGTACCGCGACGGCCTCGGGCCCGTCGCGGGTGACGTGTACCGAGCGCCCGCGCCGTACCCGTTCCGCTGGGTCGGCGGCGCCGAGAACAGCGCCGAGCAGGCCGCCGCGAAGCTCACCGAGATGGTCGAGACCCAGATCGGCGCCGGCAACGTCGCCGCGATCATCGTCGAGCCCGTGCAGGGCGAGGGCGGGTTCATCGTGCCGCCGCCCGGCTACCTCGCCCGGGTGCGCGAGCTGTGCGACCGGCACGGGATCGTGCTCATCGCCGACGAGATCCAGAGTGGCTTCGGCCGCACCGGCTCGATGTTCGCAATCGAGCAGGAGGGCGTGGTGCCCGACCTCATCACGATGGCGAAGGCGCTCGGCGGCGGCCTGCCGATCTCGGCCGTCACGGGCCGTGCTGAGATCATGGATGCCGTGAACCCCGGCGGCCTCGGCGGGACCTACGCCGGCAACCCCGTCGCCTGTGCGGCGGCGCTCGCCGTGCTCGACCTCACGGAGCGCGACGACCTCCCCGGGCGCGCCCGGCGGATCGAGTCGCTCGTGCTGCCGGAGCTGCTCGCGGTCGCCGCGGACAGCGCGATCGTCGGCGAGGTGCGCGGCCGCGGCGCGATGCTGGCCCTCGAGTTCGTCGAGCCCGACGGCCGCACGCCGAACCGCGAGGCTGCCGCCCGCATCTCCGCGGCCTGCCACGCCCGCGGACTGCTGACGCTCGTCTGCGGCACCTTCGACAACGTCATCCGTCTGCTCCCGCCCCTCGTGATCGGCGACGAGCTGCTGCTCGAGGGTGTCGGCATCCTCTGCGACGAGATCCGCGCGGCGTCGTGACCGCTCCCCCTCTCGACGGGCTCCTCGTCGCCGACCTCAGCCGGGTGCTCGCCGGGCCGACGACGACGATGATGCTCGCCGACCTGGGGGCGCGTGTGATCAAAGTCGAGCGTCCCGGGTTGGGCGACGACACCCGGCACTTCGGACCCCCGTGGGCCGGGTCGTCGAGCGCGTACTTCGAGAGCGCCAACCGGTCGAAGGAGTCGATCGCCCTCGACTTCGAGGATGCCGACGACCTCGCCGTCGCGCAGTCCCTCGTCGACCGCGCCGACATCGTCGTGCAGAACTACCGTGTCGGCTCCCTCGCCCGGTTCGGGCTCGACGCCGCGTCGGTGCGGGCCCGCAACCCTCGGGTGATCTACCTCTCGATCACGGGCTTCGGCAGCGGTGCCGGCGCGGCGCTGCCGGGCTACGACGTGCTCGTGCAGGCCGTCGGCGGGCTCATGTCGATCACCGGCGACCCCGACGGCGAGCCGACGAAGGTGGGCGTCGCGGTCGTCGACCTGCTGACCGCGAAAGACGCCGTGATGGGGGTTCTCGCCGCCGTGCTGCATCGCGAGCGCACCGGCGAGGGCCAGGAGCTCGAGGTCGACCTCCTCACCTCGTCGATCACGTCGCTCGCCAACCAGGCGACGTCGTACCTCGCGACCGGCGTGCCGCCGACCCGGATGGGCAACCGGCATCCGTCGATCGCCCCGTACGAGACGCTGCGCTGCCGCGACGGGCTGCTCATGCTCGGGGTCGCCAACGACCGGCAGTTCGCGACCGCCGCCCAGCTGCTCGGCGTGCCCGACCTCGCCGACGACGCGAGATTCCGCACCAACGGCGACCGCGTCGCCCACCGCGACGAGCTCGTCCCACGACTCGAGGCCGCGCTCGCCACCGACGACGTCGCGAACTGGGCCCAGCGACTGCTCGCCGTCGGCATCCCGGCCGGGAAGGTCAACGACCTGCGCGAAGCACTCGAACTCGCCGACAGCCTCGGCCTCGACCTCGTGACCGAGGTCGGCGGCGAGCATCCGGCGCAGTTGCGACACCCCGTGCGGTACTCCGGTTTCGCCCCGACCCCACCCGCGGCGCCGCCCGCCCTCGACGAGCACGGCGACGCGCTGCGCTCCTGGCTCCGACCCCACCCACGAAAGGAATGAACATGGCTCCGAGGACCCTGAAGAACTTCGTCGACGGCGCGTACGTCGATCCGACCACCGACGCGACGCTCGACATCGTCAACCCCGCCACCGAGGAGGTCTTCGCCACCGCGCCCGCCTCGAGCGAGGCCGACGTCGAGGCCGCCTACCGCGCCGCCGACCGCGCGTTCGGCGAGTGGGGCGAGGCGACTCCCGCCGAGCGCTCGCTCGCGCTCCTGAGGTTCGCGGATGCCGTGGAGCAGCGGGCCGAGGAGCCCGCCGACCTCGAGACCGAGAACACGGGGAAGCCCCGCGCGGGTCTCGTCGGCGACGAGATCGACGTCATGGTCGACCAGGTGCGCTTCTTCGCGGGGGCCGCACGCAACCTCGAGGGGCGCGCGACGGCCGAGTACATGAAGGACCACACCTCGTCGATCCGCCGCGAGCCGATCGGCGTCATCGGCCAGGTGACGCCGTGGAACTACCCGATGATGATGGCGATCTGGAAGATCGCGCCGGCGATCGCGGCGGGCAACACCGTCGTGCTCAAGCCCTCGGACACGACGCCCGTGTCGAGCCTGTTCCTCGCCGAACTGTTCTCCGAGTTCCTTCCGAAGGGAGTGCTCAACGTGGTCACGGGCGACCGCGACACGGGCAGGGCGATCGTCGCGAGCAAGATCCCGCAGATGGTCTCGATCACCGGGTCGGTGCGCGCGGGCATGGAGGTCGCCGGCTCGGCGGCGCTCGACCTCAAGCGCGTGCACCTCGAGCTCGGCGGCAAGGCTCCCGTCGTCGTGTTCGATGACGCCGACATCGAGGCGGCCGTCGAGGGGATCGCGATCGCGGGCTACTACAACGCGGGGCAGGACTGCACCGCGGCGACCCGCCTGCTCGTGCAGGAGGGCATCCACGACGAGTTCGTCGCGGCGCTCGCCGAGTACGCGCGCGCGAACGCCCTCACGGGCACCCCGGAGCGCGACGACATCCTGTTCGGCGCGATGTCGTCGCGCGGCCAGCTCGAGCGGGTGCAGGGATTCATCGAGCGCCTGCCCGATCACGCGCAGATCGCCGCGGGCGGCGCACGCTCGGGCACCTCGGGGTTCTTCCACGAGGCGACGGTGCTCGCGGGCCTGCGTCAGGACGACGAGGTCGTGCAGAGCGAGATCTTCGGACCGGTGATCACGGCACAGAAGTTCCGCGACGAGGCGCAGGCGCTCGAGTGGGCGAACGGCGTGCAGTACGGGCTCGCGTCGTCGGTGTGGACCAAGGACCACTCGCGCGCGATGCGGATGGCGAAGAAGCTCGACTTCGGGTGCGTCTGGATCAACACCCACATCCCGCTCGTCGCGGAGATGCCGCACGGCGGGTTCAAGCACTCCGGCTACGGCAAGGACCTCTCGATGTACGGCTTCGACGACTACACGCGCATCAAGCACGTCATGTCGTACATCGGTGGCTGAGTAGCGCGCGTGTCGAAACCGCCTACCGCGGACCCCAGATGAAGCGGTGGGTGTGGATGGCGTGGTAGTCGAAGGTCTGCACGCTGAGCACGCCGGGCACGCTCCGAACCTCGTCGTTGACGATCGTGAAGAGCGCGTCCGGCGTCGCCGCGAGCACCTCGACGAGGAGGTCGAACGGCCCCGAGCCGAGCACGAGGTAGATGACGCCTTCGAGCGCCCCGATCCGGTCGGCGACGGCGCGGGCGTCGCCCTGCACGGTGACGCCGAGCATCGCCATGCGCTCGTAGCCGAGCTTGAGCGGATCGGTCACGCCGACGACCTGCAGGATGCCGCGCTCCTCGAGGCGCAGCACGCGCAGCCGCGCTCCTCCCGCGGAGAGTCCGACGCGCTCGCCGAGCTCGGCGTAAGTGAGTCGGCCGTCGAGTTGCAGCGCGACGATGAGGTCGCGGTCGATGTCGTCGAGTTCGGTATCCATCGAGGGAAGCCTAGATCACTGTGGATTCTGCAGCACTGAGCGGGTTGCGCTGATGATTCATCAGTCTTAGGGTGGCCACGATGAGCACCTTCGACTTCTTCGCGCGCCCGGCCCTCCCCCGTCCGGCCGTCGACGCCGACACCGCCCGCGCCGTCGCCCGAGATCGCTACGGCGTCGACGGCGACCTCGACGAGCTCGGGAGCAACCAGGACCGCAACTTCCGCCTCGACGAGGGCCGCCGACGCGTGCTCCTCAAGTTCTCCAACCCCCTCTTCGGCGCGGCCGAGCTCGAGGCGCAGAACCTCGCCGCCGCGACCGTCGCGGCCGGCGGCATCCCCGCCCCCCGGGTCGTATCCGCGTCCGACGGGTCGGACCTCATCGAGGTCGAGGTCGGCGGAGGCACGCTCCGCGCGCGCCTGCTCGAGTTCGTCGACGGCGAGCCGCTGAGCGACCACGGGCCCTTCACGGTCGACGAGGCCCGGCGGCTCGGCGACCTCGCGGCCCAGGTCGCCGCCGCCCTCGCCCCGCTCGCCCACCCGGGGTTCGCCCAGCGCACGCAGTGGAACCTCCGCGACGCCGCGCAGACCGTGCGACTGCTCGCCGACAGCATCCCGGATCCCGGGCGGCGAACGCGCGTGCTCGAGGTCACCACGGCGGCGGACACCGCCCTCGCGCCGCTGCGCGAGCACCTCCGCGTGCAGCCGATCCACGGCGACCTCACCGACGACAACCTCGTCGCCACGCCCGACTCCGGCGCGTGGGGTGTCATCGACTTCGGCGACGTCGCAGAGAGCTGGACCGTCGCCGAGCTCGCGGTCACGTGTGCCGCGATCCTGCACCACAATCCGACCGACCCGCTCATCGTGCTCGACGCCGCGGCGGCGTTCCACGCCGTCGTGCCGCTCACCGACATCGAGATCGACGCCCTCTGGCCGCTCGTGCAGCTGCGGGCCGCGACGCTCGTGGCGAGCGGGGAGCATCAGGTGGCCCTCGAGGCCGACAACGCCTACGCCGCCCAGAACCGCCGCCAGGAGTGGCGCTCCTTCGCCGTCGCCGCCTCGATCGAGCTCGCGACGATGCGTGTGCTCCTACGGCACCGGCTCGGCGACCGGGACGCGTCGTACACCGTCGCGCCCGCGGCGCTGCTCCTCGACGCCTCGGCCGCGACGCTGCTCGACCTCTCGACGACGTCACCCCTGCTCGACGAAGGCGCCTGGCTCGAGCCCGAGGCCGAAGCCCGGCTCGCCGCGGAGCACGCGCCCAGCGTGACGGCGTGGGGCGAGCCTCGACTCACGCGCGCCGCCGTGCGCAGCCCCCGCGGCATCCCGACCGTCCCGCTCGGCGTCGAGCTCACCGTCGCCGTCTCGACGGCCGTCACGGCGCCCGACGCCGGCGTGCTGCGGCGCGACGGCGACTCCCTCGTGCTCGAGACGCCGGAGTACGACCTGTGGCTCGACGGGCTCGAGGCGACCTCGACCGGAGAGATCGCGGCCGGAGAGGTGCTCGGCGAGCTCGCACCGCATCCCGCCCGCCTCGCGGTGCAGCTCTCGCGCGCCCGCGGAGAGCGCCCGCCGTTCTTCGTCGCCCCGGCGCTGGCCGACGCCGCGCGGCGGGTGAGCCCCGACCCGTCCGCGCTGCTCGGGCGGCATCCGGTAGCCGCCGCCGAGGCCGCCGCCGACGTGCTCGCGCTCCGCGACGCTCACTTCGCCCAGGTGCAGGAACACTACTTCGCCGAGCCGCCGCGCATCGAACGCGGCTGGCGCGAGCACTTCGTCGACACGCAGGGTCAGACCTACCTCGACATGGTGAACAACGTCGCCACGGCCGGTCACGCGCACCCTCGCCTCGTCGCCGCCGTCGCACGACAGTGGTCGCTGCACAACACCAACTCGCGGTTCCACTACGCCGCGGTCGCCGAGTTCAGCGCGCGCCTCGCCGACCTCGCGCCCCCCGGTCTCGATGCCGTGTTCCTCGTCAACAGCGGGTCCGAGGCGGTCGATCTCGGCATCCGACTCGCGACCACGGCAACGGGGCACGACACGATCATCGCGATGCGCGAGGCCTACCACGGGTGGTCGATCGGGTCGGATGCCGTGTCGTCGTCGATCGGCGACAATCCGCGGGCTCTCGAGACGCGGCCCTCCTGGGTGCGCCTCGTCGACGCCCCGAACACGTACCGCGGTACCCACCGCGGGCCCGACGCCGGGCAGCGCTACCTCGCCGACCTCGACGCCGACCTCGCGCGGTGGGACGCCGAGGGCGTCGCGATCGCGGGGTTCCTCGCCGAGCCCGTCTACGGCAACGCGGGTGGCGTCATGCTGCCCGACGGCTACCTCGCGGGCGCCTACCGGAGGATCCGCGACCGCGGCGGGTTGTGCCTCGCCGACGAGGTGCAGGTCGGCTACGGGCGCCTCGGCTCGTACTTCTGGGGCCACGAGCAGCAGGGCGTCACGCCCGACATCATCACGATCGCGAAGGCGATGGGCAACGGGCATCCGCTCGGCGCCGTGATCACCACGCGCGAGATCGCCGAGGCGTTCGCCGCGGAAGGATCGATGTTCTCGTCCGCCGGCGGGAGCCCCGTGAGCTGCGTCGTCGGCTCCACCGTGCTCGACATCATGCGCGACGAGGCGCTCGTCGAGAACGCCGTCGAGGTCGGCGCACACCTGAAGGCGCGCCTCGAGGAGCTCGGCCGACGGCATCCGCTCATCGGGGCGGTGCACGGCCTCGGGCTCTACCTCGGCGTCGAGCTGGTGCGATCCCGCGAGACGCTCGAACCCGCCACCGAGGAGGCGGCGGCGATCTGCGACGCGATGCTCGAGGAGGGCTGCATCGTGCAGCCCACCGGCGACTACCGCAACGTGCTCAAGATCAAGCCGCCGCTCGTCATCACGCGCGAGAGTGCGGACTGGTTCGTCGACGCTCTCGACCGCGTGCTCGCCGGCTTCGCGCGCTGAGGATCAGAGGACGCGCTCGAGCACGAAGTCGTCCTCGTAACGGTCCCCCACGAGGAAGCGCTTCACCCCGACCCTCGTGAAGCCTGACTTCTCGTAGAAGCGCTGTGCCTTCGCGTTCTCCTGGTTGACGCCGAGCCACACCCCGACGGCGCCGCGCTCGGCCGCCGCGTCGAGGGTCGCCGTCATGAGCATCCCCGCGATGCCCGCGCCGTGGTGACCGGGCGCGACGTAGCACTTGCTCAGTTCGGCGGTCGGACGCGTGGTGATCGCGGCCGCGACGTCGGCATCCTGCGGTTCACCGACGATCAGCATCGTGTAGCCGACCGTCTCGTCATCCTGTTCGGCGACGAAGAGCACGCGCGCCGGATCGGCGAGGTAGGCGTCGAAGTTCGCCGGGCTCAGGTGGGCGGCGATGAACGCCGCCTTCGCCTCGTCGGTCGTGTGCGGCGGGCACGCGAGCGGGAAGGTGAGCGCCGCGACGGCAGCGAGCGCCGCGGAATCCGCGGCGCTCGCCCGTCGAACCTGAGGGTTCAGAGTTACAGAACGCTGACGTCGAGCGGCACACCCGGGCCGAAGGTGGTCGAGAGCGACCCCTTCTGGATGTAGCGGCCCTTCGAGGAGCTCGGCTTGGCGCGGTTGATCTCGTCGATCGCGGCCTTGAGGTTCTCGTCGAGCTGCTCGCTCGAGAAGGCCGCCTTGCCGATGACGAAGTGCACGTTCGAGTGCTTGTCGACGCGGAACTCGATCTTGCCGCCCTTGATGTCCGAGACGGCCTTCGCCGTGTCGGGAGTGACGGTGCCGGTCTTCGGGTTCGGCATGAGTCCGCGCGGACCGAGCACCTTGCCGAGACGGCCGACCTGGCCCATGAGCTCCGGGGTGGAGACGGCCGAGTCGAACGCGGTGTAGCCGCCGGCGACCTTCTCGATGAGCTCGGCGCCGCCGACCTCGTCCGCTCCCGCCGCGAGCGCCGCTTCGGCAGCCGCGCCGGTCGCGAACACGATGACGCGCGCGGTCTTGCCCGTGCCGTGCGGCAGGATGACGGTGCCACGCACCATCTGGTCGGCCTTGCGCGGGTCGACCCCGAGCTTGAGCGCGACCTCGACGGTCGAGTCGAACTTCGCCGAGCCGGTCTCCTTGACGACGGAGACGGCCTCGGTGGGTCCGTAGAACTTGCCCTCTTCGATCTTGGCGGCCGCGGCGCGGTAGGCCTTGGAGTTCTTGCCCATGATTACGCCTCCACCGTGATCCCCATCGAACGGGCGGTGCCCGCGATGATCTTCATGGCCGCCTCGATGTCGTTCGCGTTGAGGTCGACCTGCTTCTGCTCGGCGATCGCGCGCACCTGGTCACGGCTGAGCTTCGCCACCTTGACGGTGTGCGGCGTTCCCGAGCCCTTCTGCACGCCGGCGGCCTTCTTGATGAGCTCCGCGGCCGGCGGGGTCTTCAGGATGAAGGTGAACGAGCGGTCTTCGTAGACCGTGATCTCGACCGGGATGACGTTGCCGCGCTGCGACTCGGTCGCCTCGTTGTACGCCTTGCAGAACTCCATGATGTTCACGCCGTGCTGACCGAGCGCGGGGCCGATCGGCGGGGCGGGGTTGGCGGCGCCGGCGTTGATCTGGAGTTTGATCAGGCCGGTCACCTTCTTCTTCGGTGCCATGCTTCCTTCTCTTTTCGTGCGTCACGAGGACGCGCTCCCGTCATCCAGGCTGATCCTGGATGCGGTGGATTTCGGTGGTCGAGTAGCGCCGCAGGCGCGTGTCGAGACCAGACCGACGTGAAAGTGTACCCCGTCGGTATGTGTTTCGACACGCCCGCATTCGCGGGCTGCTCAACCTTGTACCGGGTCGCATCAACGCGGCTGCGCCGCATTGACCCGACCCGCTACAACTTCGTGACCTGATCGAACGAGAGCTCGACCGGGGTCTCGCGCTCGAAGAGCGAGACGAGCACGGTGAGCTTGCCGCTCTCCGGCTTGATCTCGCTGATCGTGCCGGGAAGACCCGCGAACGAACCCTCCTTGATCGTGATCGTCTCGCCGACCTCGAAGTCGATCTCGGCGGGGATGACGCGCGCGGCGCCGCCCTTGCCCGTCGTCTTGCCGCCGACGGCGCCCTTGACCGGGGCCTCGACGACCTGCACGAGGCTCTTCAGCATGTTGAAGGCCTCCTCGAAGCGCAGCGGCGTCGGGTTGTGCGAGTTGCCCACGAAGCCCGTGACGCCGGGCGTGTGACGCACGACCGACCACGAGTCCTCGTTCAGGTCCATGCGCACGAGCACGTAGCCGGGGATGCGCACGCGGTTGACGAGCTTGCGCTGGCCGTTCTTGATCTCGACCACGTCCTCCATCGGGACCTGGACCTCGAAGACGAAATCCTCCATCGCCATCGAGACCTTGCGGCTCTCGATGTTCTGCTTCACGCGCTTCTCGAAGCCCGCGTAGGAGTGGATGACGTACCACTTGCCCGGCTTGCCGCGCAGCTCGGCGCGGAACTCCTCGTAGGGGTCGACCGCGGCCTCGTCGTCGGCCTCGATCTCCTCCTCGTCCTCGGTCGCCGACACCGCAGCGTCGGCTTCGTCGGCGGAGTCGATGTCGAGGGCGTCGTCGACGATCGCGTCGGCCTCGGGGTCTTGAGCCGCGTCGAGGGCGTCGAGCAGCTGCTCGAGACCGGCCTCGACCGACTCCTCGTCCTCGTTCTCGTCGTCGATCACGTGGATCGCGGCGTGCTCGGCCGAGTCGACCGAGTGCTCCTCCTGCTCGAGGACGTTGCCCTCCTGGGCCTCGTCCTCCTCGGAGGACTGCTCGGCGGCGGTCGCGAGATCGATGTCGCGGCGCGAATCTTCGGTCACGTGGGAATTCCTTACTGAGTTCTGCGGATGCCGCAGGGTCACCGGGGCGGTTGGTCGCCTAGAGCGAGAAGCCGCTGCCGAACACCCAGGACACGGCCTGGAAGAACACGAAGTCGAGGCCATAGACGAGCGCCATCATGATGGCGACGAAGATGATGACGACGATCGTGAAGCTGAGCAGTTCGCGCCGAGTCGGGCGCACCACCTTCGACAGCTCGGTGAACACCTGGCGGATGAACAGCACGATGCGCGCGAACGGACCACGCCGCTCCTCGCGATCCCGCTTGGCGTTCGCGACGAGGTCTTCACTCGGCTCGTCGATCACCTTGCGTGCCACGACATCCAACCTTTCGTCGATCCCGAGAGAACCCCCGGGATTCGCAGGGCGGACAGGACTCGAACCTGCAACCTGCGGTTTTGGAGACCGCTGCTCTACCAATTGAGCCACCGCCCTCGGCGCGCACCCATCGGCCCTGGGGAGAGTGCGGGCACGCCGAAGCTTGCCGTTTCCGGCAACCAGATCAGTGTACGTCATGGAAATCGCGCGCGTTTCCCGCGTCATAGCCGCCGGGGACGGCTGTCTCTTCTGGTGACGGGGACACAACCAGCCCCGCCGCAACATCCAGACAACTGAATACGGGCGTACGAAGCTGTGATCAGGACTCACAACGAAGACTCGTTCGCCTCACCCACGCTGGGCGGTCCGGGGGACCCGCAGCCACGTGAGGGGGTCTCGCCGACCTGATTTCCGCTTCCTGCGGCCGTATCGGACCAGGAAGGCAAGAGACGTGTTCACCACTGCACACCCGCGAGTGGGAACTCCTCAGGGGGAATCCGCACACCGCGACACCATCGGTACCAAGACCAGGCGCATCGCCGCCTCGGCCACCGCCCTCGCACTCGGAGCAGGGTTCGCCCTCGCCGCGCCGTTCTCGGCGTCGGCGGTCGAAGTGCCGTCGTCCTACGCGGAGGGCCAGTTCCTCTCGGGGACGATCCTCGGCATCGACCTCGACCAGGTCGTCGACGTCACGGGCGCCGAGGCGCGCAACGACGGCACACAGTCGACCCAGACCACCAAGGACCCGCTCGACGCGAGCGTGCTCCAGGACACGGTCGTCGTCGAGCAGGCCGAGGCACCGCAGCTCGACCTCGGCGGAGTGCTCCAGATCGGGCCCGTCGCGCAGTACGCGCAGGCGAACAACGACGGCTCGTCGCTGGGCGCGAGCGGCGCCGTCGCCGACGACGGCGCGATCGGCATCGGCAGCGACAAGGCCACGCCGCCGGCGAACGCCACGTTCGACCTCGCGGCTCTCCTCGGGCCGGAGTTCGCCTCGACGCTCGTCGACCTCAAGCTCGAGCTCGGCGCGATCGCGGCGAGCGCGCAGGGCGACCTCGACGCGGCGAGCGGTGACTACCAGCTCGGCGACGCCATCCTGACCTTCAGCAGCCCGGCCATCTCCGACCTGACGCCGAAGGTGGACGCCGCCCTGCAGGAGGTCGTCGACGCGCTCAACGAGCTCGTCGGCCCCGGCGGCTCGCTCATCGACGAGGTCAACGGCCTTCTCGTCGACCTCGACCCCGTGCTCAACCTCGTGGGCGGCCAGGGCAATGTCACGGCCACCATCAACACGGGTGACCTGACCGAGGCGGTGCACAACCTCCTCGAGGAGTCGTACGGCAACGGCGCGGTCTCCTTCTCGCTCGAGACCGGTGAGGTGCGGATCGACCTCGAGCAGCTGCTCGGCGGCGAGCTCAACGACCTCGCGCCCGGCACCGAGCTGCTCACCGACGAGGTGGTCAACCAGATCCTCGAGGGCATCACGACGACGGTCTCGACGATCGCCGACCAGGTGGTCGAGAAGGTCGAGGATGTGCTCCACGACGCGAAGGTCGACATCCACGCCGACCTGTCGGTGGACATCGCCCAGGCTCCGCTGGTGCGGGAGGTCTGCGAACTGGTCGACCGCGTGCTGACCACGCCGGTGCTCACGACGCTGACGGCGGGTGACCTCCGCGCGCTCCTGCAGGAGAACGGCGTCGGCGGACTGCTCGGCAGTCTGCTCAACGGCCTCGGGCTCGGCGAGCTGACCGACCGTGTGCTCGACCTGGGCATCGTCGGCAGCCTCACCGACGGCGTGACCGATCGCGTGGGCGACGTCGTGCTCGTCGACGGGGTGCTCAAGGAGATCACAGGATTCGTCAACCAGACCGTGCAGGACAACGTCTGCAACTCGACCTCGACGGCCGTCGCGCCGCTCACCACGAGCGTCGTGCTCGACATCGAGGCGACGATCGACGAGCTTCTGAACGGTGCCGCGGCGAAGGCGGTGGCGGATGTCGACATCCTCGGCATCGACACCAACCTCGACCTCGACGTCGCACTCGGTGACCTCGGCGGAACGCTCCTCGACGGTCTGTTCGACGGCGACGGCGGCGTGCAGGGTCTCGTGGACTCCCTCGAGGAGAACCTCGTGCACCCGGCCACCGAGGTGCTGCTCGGCACGAGCGGCGAGGGCGGCCTGCTCGGCCTCGGCTCGGTCGGCGACGCGCTCCGCGACATCGTGTCGGTGAAGGTCAACATCCAGGAGCTCCGGCTCGTCGCCGACGGCGGGATGGCGGCCATGTCGGGCAGCCTGTTCACGCAGACCGCGGTGCGCGTGAGCGTCCTGGGCGACAGCGTGGCGACGGTCAACCTGGCTCAGGCCACGGTCGGCCCGAACATCACGCGGATCGTCGACTGCGTCGACCCGGACGGCTGTGACACCGGCGGCGAGACCACGACGCCGGAGGGCGGCGGCCCCGGCGGCAGCCTCGCCTACACGGGCGTCGGCATCGCGACGCTGATCGCCGTGATCCTCGCACTGCTGGCAGCGGGTGCCTATCTGGTGCGGGAGAGCTACCGACGCAACCACGCGATGGTGTCGACCATCGAGTAGTCGGTAACTCGACAACCGGAAGCCGGAGCGGAAGGCCCCCCACAGACCTTCCCCGCTCCGGCTTCCGCATGTCCGGCATCCGGATGCCCGCGTCGCCTTCGGTGCACGTGGGCATCCGGATTGTCCCCCGTGTTGGGACTCTTGTCCCCCACCCCTCTCCCCATAGTGTCGACCACGCGTGGAGCTCATCTCAGCTCCACTGAGCGCGAACCCCGCCTCTCCCGCAGTTCACCCGTCGATCTGCGGTCGAGTCGCGTTATTCGGTACCCCGATCCCGGAAGTCGCACTCATGTCACCCGAAGTCCCTTCGGGCGCGCTGTCGCGCGCCCGCATCGTCCTGATCGCCGGCCTCGTCCTGCTCCTCAGCGGAGCGGCGGCCCTCCTGCCGTCGCCCGCCCGGGCCTCGACCGCCGCCGGCCCGACTCTCGCCCAGATCACCCAGCGCGTGGTCGACGACACCAACGCCGTGCGCGCGGAGAAGGGCCTCCCGGTTCTCGTGCGTAACTCCGCGCTCGACAAGGTCGCCGCCGACTGGGCGCGCCAGCAGTTCGAGAACGGCGCGATGAGCCACAACCCGAACTACTCGACGCAGATCCCGTCGGGCTGGCAGCGCGCGGGCGAGAACGTCGCGAAGGGTTACACCTACACACAGGTCGTGCCGGCTTGGGTGGCCTCGCCGAGCCACTACGCGAATCTCGTCCACGACTACACGTCGGTCGGCATCGGGTACTACGAAGCGAACGGTTCGCGCTACTGGTCGCAGGTCTTCGCGAAGTACACCGGCGTGAAGCGGCCGGCGCCGTCGACGCCGCCGACCTCGACCGCTCCGACGTCCGGAGCCCCGGCGTCGCCCGGCTCGACCGCATCCCCCGCGGCCGAGCCGGCGGCGCCGACGGGCACGGCGATCTCGATCAGCTCGCCGTCGTTCGAGAGCGGCCTCGGTGCCTGGAGCGCGCCCTCGGGGATCGTCGACGGACCGAACACGCTCGCGCGCGGCGGCAGCAGGTCGCTGCTCGTGCCCGGGGCCTCCGGCCGGGTCGTGACGCAGAGCGTGTCGACACCCGTCGCGGCCGGCGGGACGCACACCGCCGTCGTGTGGGTGCGCGCCGACGCCGCCGCGAAGGGCAGCGTGACGCTGCGGTCGATCGGCGGTTCGGGTGCGGCCGAGGCCGCGACGATGGAGTTCACGGCGGGCGCTGCGGGCTGGCTGCGGGTTCCCGTGAGCCTCACCGCGAAGCGCGCCCACTCGGGCTACCTCATCGAGGTCGCGGTCTCGACGTCGGGTCGGGCCTACCGGATCGACTCGGTCTCGCTCACCCGCACGGGTGAAGCGACGGCTCCGACGCCGTCCGCTCCGGCTCCGGCCCCGACCGCACCGGCGCCCGCCCCGGCGCCCTCGCCCGTCCCGGTGCCGGCACCCTCTCCGGCCCCGAGCACGCCGCCGGCCCCCGCACCGGCGCCGACGCCCGCCCCGGCCCCGACCCAGGCACCGCTGATCGACCTCGGTCGGCTGCTGTTCGGACGGCGGGGCTGAACGGAGCGCCCCGCCGATCCTCTCGGAGGCGGCGGGGCGCTCTAAGCTGGACCCTCGTGGGACGCATCTCGCAGCGCATCGGGTCCATCGCCGAATCGGCCACCCTCAAGGTCGACGCGAAAGCCAAGGCACTCAAGGCCGCCGGTCGTCCCGTCGTGAGCTTCGCTGCCGGCGAGCCCGACTTCCCGACCCCGTCGCACATCGTCGACGCCGCCGCCGAGGCGGTGCGCGACCCGAAGAACCACCGCTACACGCCGGCCGCCGGACTGCCCGAGCTGCGGGAGGCGATCGCCGCGAAGACGAAGCGCGACTCCGGACTCGAGGTCGCGCCCTCGCAGGTCGTCGTCACGAACGGCGGCAAGCAGGCCGTGTACCAGGCGTTCGCGACGCTCCTCGACCCGGGCGACGAGGTGCTCGTCCCGACGCCGTACTGGACCACCTACCCCGAGGCCATCAAGCTCGCCGGCGGCGTCCAGGTCGACGTCTTCGCGGGCGCCGACCAGGGCTACCGCGTCACCGTCGAGCAACTCGAGGCGGCGCGCACTCCGCGCACCAAGGTGCTGCTCTTCGTCTCGCCGTCGAACCCGACCGGTGCCGTCTACCCGCCCGAGCAGGTCGCCGCGATCGGCGAGTGGGCCGAGGAGCACGGCCTGTGGGTCATCAGCGACGAGATCTATCAGAACCTCACGTATGACGGCGTGCGCGCGGTGTCGATCGTCGAGGCCGTGCCGGCGCTCGCCGACCGCACGATCCTCGTCAACGGCGTCGCCAAGAGCTATGCGATGACCGGATGGCGGCTCGGCTGGATGGTCGGCCCCGCCGATGCGATCACCGGCGCCGCGAACTTGCAGTCGCACCTGTCGAGCAACGTCAACAACGTCGCCCAGCGTGCCGCGCTCACCGCGCTCACGGGCCCGCAGGACAGCGTCGCCGAGATGCGCGACGTATACGACCGTCGGCGCAAGCTCATCGTCGAGGGGCTGTCCGCCATCCCGGGTGTGGTCTGCCCGATGCCCGAGGGCGCGTTCTACGTCTACCCGGATGTCTCGGGGCTGCTGAACCGGGAGTGGCAAGGAGTCACCCCGACGACGTCGCTCGAACTCGCCGACCTCATCCTGGACAAGGCCGAGGTCGCCGCCATCCCCGGCGAGGCGTTCGGCCCGAGCGGCTACCTGCGCTTCTCGTACGCGCTCGGCGACGACGACATCCGCGAGGGCGTCTCGCGCCTGCAGCGCCTCTTCGCGTAGTGGACTCGATGGTCGAGTAGCCGCCGCAGGCGGCGTGTCGAGACCCGTCAGTCGGGCGAGGCCGGGGCGGCGGTTTCGACACGCGGCTGCGCCGCTACTCAACCACCGAGCAGTTCGCGTCGCGCCGTCGCGACGATCTCGCTCGCGACGACGTCGAGCAGCGGGGAGCGCAGGTTCCACTGCTGCCAGTGCAGCGCGACGTCGAGGTGCCGCGTCTCGTCGAGCAGCACGGTGCCCTCCGCCTGCTCGTCGGGCAGCATCCCCCAGCCGAGCCCGAGCCGCACGGCGAGCGCGAAGTCGGCGGAGGCGGGCACGAGGTGCCGCGGCGGGTCGACGGCGCGACGGGCGACCTTGCGCGCGTAGATCGACTGCAGGAGGTCCTTCTCGTCGAACACGACGACGGGGGCGACGGCGAGGGATGCCGCATCCGCTCCGTCGGGGAACCACCGTCGTGCGAACGCCGGCGCCGCGCGGGGCCGGTAGCGCATACGCCCGAGGGGTGTCGAGGTGCAGCCCGGCACGGGCGCCGCCTGCGAGGTGACGGCGCCCATCACGGTGCCCGCGGCGAGCCAGCCCGCGGTGTGGTCCTGGTCGTCGCGGTGCAGGGCGAAGACCACCGGATGCGCGCTCGACACCCGCTCGAGCGCGGGGAGGATCCAGGTGCTCATCGAGTCGGCGTTCACGGCGATCGGGATCGTCGACACGCCCTCGTCGCCCACCCCGAGCGCCTGGTCGGCTTCGTGCTCGAGCAGCGCGAGCTGCCGCGCCATCCGCAGCAGAGCCTCACCCGGCTCGGTCGCGCGCGCGGGCTTGGTGCGCACGACGAGCACCCGACCGACCTGTTCCTCGAACGCCTTGAGCCGCTGGCTGACCGCGGACGCGGTGATGCGCAGTCGCCGGGCGGCGGCATCCAGCGTGCCCTCCTCGACGACGGCGAGCAGCGTCGCGAGGTGCTCGCGGTCGTACCTCATGAAGTAATGCTAATGCCCCAGCAGAATCCTTTGCTGTACTGTCGCCATCCCCACGCCTAGCTTCGGACCGTGAGCACGCCGATCCTCGCCGCCCTCGCCGGTCTCGGCCTCGGCCTGTCGCTCATCATCGCGATCGGCGCCCAGAACGCGTTCGTGCTGCGCCAGGGCCTGCGCCGCGAGCACGTGCTGCCCGTCGTGCTGGTCTGCGCGCTCTCCGACGCCGTGCTCATCGCGGCCGGGGTCGCCGGCGGCGGGGTGCTCTTCGCCGCGGTGCCGTGGCTCGTCGACGTCATCCGCTGGGCGGGCGCGATCTTCCTCGCGGTGTACGGCATCCTCGCGGCGATCCGCGCGCTGCGCACGCCGAAGCCGGATGCCGCAGGCCTGCGCGCCGGCACGGGTCCGATGTCGGCGGGCCTGATCGCGACGGTCGGAACGGCGGTCGCCCTCACCTGGCTCAACCCGCACGTCTACCTCGACACCGTGCTGCTGCTCGGCTCCGTCGCGTCGACCCACGGCGCCGAACGCTGGTGGTTCGCGGCGGGCGCGGCGCTCGGCAGCATCCTGTGGTTCACGTCGCTCGGCTTCGGCGCCCGCCTGCTCGCGCCCCTCTTCGCCCGCCCGCTCGCCTGGCGCCTCCTCGACGGCGTCATCGCCCTCGTCATGCTCGCCCTCGCCGTACTCCTCGTGCTCCCCGTCCTCGTGGGTTGAGTGCCGGGGCGCGGATCGCGGTGTATCGAAACTCACGATCCGGGCTACTCGATTGGGGTTTCGATACACCGCCCGCTGCGCGGTCGGCACTCAACCCGCGAGGCTCCTCCACCGGATGGTGGAGACACGTCCCACCGCGTGGTCGTAGCCGCGGCACCGCGCACGCGAGGAGGGTGGGGGGTATGACAGAGACGGTGGTGCGGGTCGACGACCTGCGCAAGACGTACCGCGGCGGATTCGAGGCGCTCAAGGGCGTCAGTTTCGAGATCGCGCGCGGCGAGACGTTCGCCCTGCTCGGGCCGAACGGCGCGGGCAAGTCGACGACGATCGAGATCCTCGAGGGGTATCGCGATCGCTCGGGAGGCGACGCCGAGGTGCTCGGGGTCGACCCCGCGCGCGGCGGGCTCGACTGGAAGGCGCGGCTCGGCATCGTGCTGCAGTCGACGGGCGAGAGCCCCGCGGCGACGGTGCGCGAGCAGCTCACCCATTTCGCGGGCCTCTACCCGAACCCGCGCGACGTCGACGAGGTGATCGACGCGGTCGGGCTGACCGAGAAGGCGAAGACGAGCATCCGGAAGCTCTCCGGCGGGCAGCGGCGCAGAGTGGATGTCGCGCTCGGCATCATCGGACGGCCGGAGCTGGTCTTCCTCGACGAGCCCACGACCGGATTCGACCCGGAGGCCCGGCGACAGTTCTGGGACCTCATCCGCCGGCTGCAGGACGAGGGCACGACGATCCTGCTCACGACGCACTACCTGGATGAGGCGGCCGCGCTCGCGAGCCGGGCCGCGATCATCGCGCACGGCGAGGTCGCGGCGCTCGGTGGCATCCACGAGCTCGGCGGGACCGACGCCCGCGTGCCGATCGTGCGCTGGCGGGAGAACGGCGCCGTGCGCGAGGAGCGCACCGAGAACCCCGGAGCTCTCGTGACCCGGCTGGCGAAGGATGGCGAGCCGGAGGGGCTCGAGATCATCCGCCCGAGTCTGGAAGACATCTACCTGTCCTACGTGGGCACCGAGCAGAAGGAGATCTTCGCGTGAGCATCCTGACCCACGGCGTGAGTCGCGCCGGCTACGAGATCCGCGGCTACTTCCGGCAGGGCGACTCGGTGTTCTTCACCTTCCTCTTCCCGCTCGTGATGCTGCTCATCTTCTCGACGGCGTTCAGCAACTCGACCTTCGGCCCTCCCGGAGCCGAGCTCACCGCGGCGGAGTTCTACCTGCCCGGGATGCTCGCCGCGGGGGTGCTGCTCTCGGGCCTGCAGAACATGTCGATCGACATCGCGATGGAGAAGAGCGACGGCACCCTCAAGCGCCTCGGCGGCACCCCGCTGTCGCCGGTGTCGTACTTCCTCGGCAAGCTCGGGCAGGTGCTCGTGACGGGCATCCTGCAGTCGGCGCTGCTCATCGTCGTCGCGGCGGTCGTGTTCGGCGTGCAGCTGCCGACGGAGCCGGAGCGCTGGCTCACGTTCGCCTGGGTGTTCCTGCTCGGCGTCACGACGTGCGCGCTGCTCGGCATCGCCCTCTCCGCGATCCCCCGCAGCGGACGCAGCGCGACGGCGGTCGTCATCCCGATCGTGCTCGTGCTGCAGTTCATCTCGGGCGTCTACCTCGCCTTCTCGGCGCTGCCGGAGTGGCTGCAAAACGTCGCGAGCGTCTTCCCGCTCAAGTGGCTCGCGCAGGGGATGCGGTCGGTGTTCCTGCCCGACGCCTTCGAGTCGCTCGAGATGGGCGAGTCGTGGGACCACCCCGGCATCCTGCTGGTGTGCGGCATCTGGCTCGTCGTCGGGCTCGTACTCGCCCGGCTCACCTTCCGATGGATCCGCAAGGATGGCTGAGTGACCTACGACGGAGCCCTCGCCTCGCGGTGGTGGGTCGTCGCGGTCGCCACGGTGGCGGCGGTCTGCGCCGTCACCGTCGCGCTGTCCGCGGCGACGACCCCCGCGTGGTGGGTGGCGGCCATCGCACTCACGGTCTACGTCGCCGTCTTCTTCGCGATCGGGCGCCGGGCGCCGGACGGCAGCCGACGGTCGATCGCCCTGATCGCGACGTCGGTGCTCGTCACCGGAACCCTCGTCTCCGTCGAGCCGTCGCTCGCCGTGTTCCAGGCCCTCGCGATGCCGACCGCGTGGGTCGTGACGACGACACGGCGGGCCGCGATCATCGCGAACGCCTTCATCGCCGGTGCCGCCGGAACCGGCTTCTTCGTCTCCCTCGGGATGACCACGACCGCGCTGTCGGCCGCGGCGCTCACGGTGCTCTTCTCGTTCGCGGGCTCGGTCGCGCTCGGACTCTGGATCTGGCGCATCGCGCAGTACGGCGACGAGCGCGCTCGGCTGCTCGACGAGCTGACGGCGGCGCAGGACGAGCTCGCGGCGCTGCACCGGGATGCGGGCGTCACGACCGAGCGCGAGCGCCTCGCCCGCGAGCTGCACGACACGATCGCCCAGTCGCTCGCCGGCATGGTGCTGCTCGCCCAACGCTCGCGCCGCGAGCTCACGTCGGGGCGGCTCACCGACGCGACCCTCGAGCTGCTCGAGGACGCCGCGCGGGATGCCCTCACCGAGACCCGCACGCTCGTCGCCGGCAGCGCCCCCGTCGAGCTCGGCGCGGGGTTGGCGGGAGCGCTCGAGGTGCTCGCCGAGCGGTTCCGCCGCGAGTCGGGGGTGTCGGTCGCGGTGTCGGTGTCGCTCGACGCCCCGCTCGATCGTGATGCCGAGGTCGCCCTGCTGCGCTGCGCTCAGGAGGGTCTCGCCAACGTCCGTAAGCACGCGGGGGCGTCGACCGTCACGGTGTCGCTTTGCGACGAGGGCGGGGATGCCGTGCTGAGCGTCGCGGACGACGGACGCGGGCTCGATGCGACCGCCATCCCCGACGGGTTCGGGCTCAGCGGCCTGCGGGCGCGGCTCGCACTCGTCGGCGGCTCGCTCGCGGTGTCGGGGTCACCGGAGGGCACGACGATCGAGGCGCGCCTGCCGCGGGGAGCGGCGGCATGATCCGCGTCGTGATCGTCGACGACCACCCGATCGTGCGGGCGGGGCTCGTCGGGCTCGTCGAGGCGGCCGACGATCTCGAGGTCGTCGGAACCGGAGCGACGGGGCTCGAGGCGGTGTCGCTCGCC
This sequence comes from Pseudolysinimonas sp., assembly GCF_057350545.1. NCBI lineage: Bacteria > Bacillati > Actinomycetota > Actinomycetes > Micrococcales > Microbacteriaceae > Pseudolysinimonas > Pseudolysinimonas sp. Next base: position 22,216 of record NZ_JBMRCP010000098.1, read on the forward strand.
ACCGAGCTGACCCCGGACGTCGTGCTCATGGATCTGCGCATGCCCGGCCTCGACGGAGACGAGGCGACCGCGCGCATCCTCGCCGCGGTCCCGTCGACGCGCGTCGTGATCCTCACGACCTACGAGAGCGACGACGCGATCCTCTCGGCGATCGGCGCGGGGGCGTCGGGTTACCTGCTCAAGGCGGCGCCCGAGGCCGAGCTGCTCGCCGGCATCCGTGCGGTCGCAACGGGCGAGGTCGCGCTCGCCCCCTCGGTGTCGCGCGTGCTCGTGCGCCGGGCGTCGGCACGGCCTGAGCCGGCGGTCGTGCTCACCCCGCGCGAACTCGACGTGCTGCGGCTTGTCGCCGAGGGGCTGTCGAATCGCGAGATCGGGATGCGGCTGCACCTCGGCGAGGCCACCGTGAAGACGCACCTGCTGACGGCGTTCCCGAAGCTCGGGGTGAAGTCGCGCACGGGCGCGGTCACCCGCGCACGGGACCTCGGCCTCCTGTAGCTGCGAGCCTCGCGAAGCTGATCTACTCGCCCGTCGAACGTGCGCCGTTCAGGAGAATGCGTCGCCGCCGGTGAGGCGTCGCCCGACGGACCCGGTTCGTCCTGAACGGCGCACGTTCGCGCGGGGTGCGTAGGGTGAGGCCGGTGACGTCGCGCTTCGAGGAACTCGACTGGCGGGAGACCCCGATGGGCGACCTGTTCCTGCGGCGGCGGCTCGACCCGGTGCTCGGCGTCGACATCTACGAGGTGAAGCTCGGCGACGAGTACCTCATGTCGAGCCTCTTCACCGAGGCGGAGAAGCAGCTCGCGCATCTCGGCCTCGCCGCGACGACGGGCGACGACCTCGCGGTGCTCGTCGGCGGTCTGGGCCTCGGCTACACCGCGGTGGCGGCCCTCGAGCACACGGCGGTCGGGTCGCTCGTCGTGGTCGACGCGCTGCCCGCGGTGATCGACTGGCACGAGCGCGGCCTGCTCCCCGTCTCCGCCCGGCTGACCGACGACACCCGTACAAGCCTCGTGCTCGACGACTTCTTCGACCTCATGCGCCGCGACCTCGCCCCCGATGCTCCGCGCTACGACGCGATCCTGCTGGATGTCGACCACTCACCCCGGCACCAGCTCAGCGCCGCGCACGCCGACCTCTACACCCCGGACGGACTGCGGCGGCTCGCCCGTCACCTCCGCGACGGCGGCGTGTTCGCCCTCTGGTCGGACGACCCGCCGGACGAGGCGTTCCTGACCGACCTCGAGGCCGCGTTCTCGACGTCGGCCGCACACGTCGTGGAGTTCCCCAACCCCCTGACCGACGGCACGTCGACGAACACCGTCTACGTCGCGCGGTAAGGGTTTCGATACACCGGGACGCTGCGCGACCCGGCACTCAACCTACGAGTGTGCTTACTCTGGGTGAGTGAGCGACGTCCTCCCCGAACCCGTCTTTGAGACGATCGACGACGACAAGTGCCGCGCGATGGTGCAGCACCTCGAGTTCATCGGCCGACGGTGGGTGGGCGCCATACTGCTGGCCGGCATCCGCGGCGCGCGACGCTTCTCGGAGTACCGCGCGCTCGTCGACGGCATCTCCGACCGCCTGCTGTCGGTGCGGCTCAAAGAGCTCGAAGCCGAGGGATGGATCGAGCGCACCGTCATCCCGACGACCCCCGTCTCGATCAGCTATGCACCGACGCGGCGCGGGCGCGAGCTCATCGCCGCCGCGCAGCCGCTCACGTCGTGGGCGATCGCCGACGAGTCCCGTCACCGCTTACGCGCAGTAAGCGACTAACCCGGCGCCTGCACGCCCGACCCTCGGCGGGCACCATGGGCCCATGCCCGACTACGGTCACACCCTCGAGTTCGGAACCTTCGTCACCCCGGTCAACGACCCGCCCGAGCAGGCGGGCGACCTCGCGATCGTGAGCGAAGACCTCGGCTTCGACCTCGTCACGTTCCAAGACCACCCCTACCAGCCGGCGTTCCACGACACGTGGACCCTCCTCGCCTGGACCGCCGCTCGCACGACACGGATCCGGCTCGCGGCGAACGTGCACAACATCCCGCTGCGCCCGCCGGCCGTGCTCGCCCGAGCCGCCGCGAGCCTCGACCTGCTGAGCGGCGGACGGTTCGAGCTCGCGATCGGCGCGGGCGGCTTCTGGGACGCCATCGAGGCGATGGGCGGCGAGAAGCTCGAGCCCGGCGAGGCCGTCCAGGCGTTCGACGAGGCGATCGACGTCATCCGCGGCATCTGGGACGACGACGCGCGCACACCGCTCCGGGCCGGAGGACGCTTCCACCACGTCGACGGCGCGAAGCGCGGGCCGGCTCCCGCACACGACATGCCGATCTGGGTGGGCGCGATCAAGCCGCGCATGCAGCGGCTCATCGCACGCAAGGCCGACGGCTGGCTGCCGTCACTCGCGTACATCAAGCGGGAGGGGCTCGCGGCGGGCAACGCGGTCATCGACGCCGAGGCCACGCGTGTGGGTCGCGACCCGCGCGAGATCCGTCGGCTGCTCAACGTCGGCCCGGCCGAGGCGACCGTCGACCACCTGGTCGAACTCGCGCTCGAGGAGGGCGTCGGCACCTTCATCCTCGCGTCCGACGACCCCTCGGCGAGGGCGGTCGTCGCTCACGACGTGATGCCCGAGGTGCGCGCGCGCGTCGCGGAGGAGCGCGAGAGCCGCGGCACCGCGACCGGGCGGGTGCGGTCGGCGACCGCCCTCGCCGCGCGACGGGCGGGAATCGACTACGAAGCCCTCCCGGCATCCCTCGCCGCGGATGCCGTGGAACCCGGCGACGCGGGATTCGGCCGGGTGCGCAACAACTACCTGCGCGGCGGCAACCCGGGGCTCGTGCTGCGGCCGTCGAACGTCGACGAGGTGCGCGAAGCCCTCGCCTTCGCACGCGCGCAGGACGTGCCGCTCGGCGTGCGCTCGGGCGGCCACGGTGTCTCCGGTCGCTCCACGAACGACGGCGGGGTCGTGCTCGACCTCGGGAGGTTGAACTCGATCGAGGTGCTCGATCCCGGTCGTCGACTCGTGCGCGTCGAGCCCGGCGCGCGCTGGATCGAGGTCGCCCGCGCGCTCGAGCCGCACGGGTGGGCGATCACGAGCGGTGACTACGGCGGGGTCGGGGTCGGCGGCCTCGCGACAGCCGGTGGGGTGGGGTGGTTCGCACGCGAGCACGGGCTCACGATCGATCACGTGCGCGCCGTCGAGCTGCTCACTGCCGACGGGCGTCTCGTGCGCGCGTCGGCCGACGAGAACCCCGAACTCTTCTGGGGGATGCGCGGCGCCGGATTCGAGTTCGGCATCGCGACGGCCTTCGAGCTCGAGGCGCACGAGACGGGCGACGTCGCCTTCGCGCAGCTGCAGTTCGCCGCCACCGACGTCGCCGGGCTGCTCGAGGGCTACGGCAGCGTCGTCGAGGGTTCGCCCCGCGACCTGACGGCCTCCCTCATCCTCAACCCGGCCCGCGGCGGCACGGCGTCGGCGTCGATCCTCGCCCTCGTCGACTCGGCCGACCCCGACACGGTCGTCGCGCGCCTGCAGCCGCTCGCCGAGCTCGCCCCGCTGACCGGGCAGAACGCCGGGATCATGTCGTACGCCGACGTCATGGGCAGCTACTACCAGCCGGGTCCGCACCGCGCGGAGTCGGAGCCCTACGCCCACTCGGGCCTCGTCGACCACATCACGCCCGAGTTCGCCGCCGACGCCGCGGCGTTCCTGGAGTCCGGGGCGACCCACTTCTTCCAGTTCCGTGCCGTCGGAGGCGCGGTGTCCGACGTGCCGGAGGACGCGACGGCTTACGCGGGCCGGTCGGCGAACTTCTCGCTCACGGCGATCTCGGGCGCGCCCGCGCGACTGGATGCCGAGTGGGCGCGGCTACGACCGCACCTCACAGGCGCGTACCTGTCGTTCGACACCGCTCGGGATGAGCAGACACGCGCGCTCGTCTGGCCGAACGCCCACCTGGCGCGGTTGCGGGCACTCAAGGCGGAGTGGGATCCGCAGAACGTCTTCCGCGACAACCTCGGCCTCGGCACCCCTGCGGGTTGAGGAGCGCCCGCCGCAGGCGGACGCGTCTCGAAACCTGCCCGTCCGAGTTGCTCGGGGGCGGTTTCGAGACGCGTCGCGCTGCGCGCGGCGCTCCTCAACCCGCGGAGGTCACTCGGGGGCGTGAGCCTCGAGGAACTCGTAGACCTCGGTGAGGTCGACACCCGTGAAGGTGCCCGACGGCATCGCCGCGAGCAGTGAGGAGTTGAGCCGCGCGGAGGGCCAGGCCTTGTCGCCCCAGCGGGCCGCGAGGGAGTCGGCGGGCCGTCGGCAGCAGCTCGGGTCGGGGCAGCGCGACGTGTGGCGCCGCCCCGTGTCGCGCCCGCGGAACCACTTCACGTGCGCGAACGGCGTGCCGACGCTCACCGAGAACGACCCCGAGGCGGTGTTCTGGATGCTCGAGGTACACCAGTACGTGCCCATCGGCTTGTCGGTGTACTGGTGGTACGGGCTGAAGCGGTCTTCGACGGTGAACACCTGCCGCGCGCTCCAGTAGCGGCACACGACCTGGCCTTCGACGGCGCCGAGCACGTCGGTCGGGAAGAGCGCGCCGTCGTTCTCGTAGGCCTTCGAGATCGTGCCGCTCGCGTGCACCTTGAGGAAGTGCACGGGGATGCCGAGGTGCTCGGTCGCGAGGTTGGTGAACCGGTGCGCCGCCGTCTCGTAGCTCGTGGCGAACGCGTCGCGCAGGTCTTCGACGCTCAGCTCGCGGGCATCCTTCGCCGCCCGAAGGAATTGCACCGCCGATTCCTCGGGGATCAGCAGCGCGCCGGCGAGGTAGTTCGTCTCGACGCGCTGGCGGAGGAGGTCGGCGTAGTCGCGGGGCTCCTGCTTGCCGAGCACATGTGCTGCGAGGGCCTGCAGCAGTGCCGAGCGCGGGTCGCCGCCCGACGACGGGCGCACCGGGAGGTAGATGCGTCCGTTCTCATGGTCGGTGACGCTGCGGGTGGAGTCGGGCAGGTCGCCGACGTAGTGCAACGTGAAGCCGAGGTGGCTCGCGAGGTCGGCGGCGACGCGCTGCGACAGCGGGCCGCCGCGATGGCCGACGGCGGCGAGCAGGTCGCGGGCGATCGCCTCGAGGTCGTCGAAGTGGTTGCCGCGCTTTCGTTGCTCGGCGCGCAACTCGGTGTTGGCCCGTCGCGCCTCCTCGGGTGTCGCCGCACGCTCGTTGTGGAGGCGCTGCAACTCGTCATGCAGTCCCAGGATCGTCTGCATCGCCTCGTCGCTCAGCGTCTTGCGCGCCGGCACCGCGGGCAGCCCGAGACTCGCGTAGAGCGGACCACGCTGGATGCGCTCGAGGGCGATCTCGAGGGCGGCGCGCTTCGACGGAGGCTCGGGTGAGAGCAGCTCGTCGAGCGTCACTCCGAGGATGCGGGCGAGCTTCTGCAGCTCGCCGAGCTTGAGTTCGCGCTTGCCGTTCTCGATGACCGAGACCTGCGACGGGGCACGGCCGAGTTCTGTCGCGAGCGCCTCGAGGGTCAGACCGCGGTCGGTGCGCAGTGCGCGGATGCGGCGGCCGATGGTGAGGGGATCGAGCACCTCTTCATCGTGGGCGTCTTCTGCGGGTAGCGGAGGCATGCCACCATCCTGGAGCCTTCGATCCTGCTGCGGAATAGAAAGATCAAGGTATTTCTGCGGCCTAAGGAGCAGAAACGCGACTCCGAGCGGCGCAACCTGGGGTCATGACCGACACCACGAGCCGCGGCGCCCGCCCCGGCGACCAGACCCAGACCGCCGCCGAACTCGAGATCGAGTGGGCCGCCGACCCGCGCTGGAGCGACGTCCGCCGCGACTACACCGCGCAGGACGTCATCGACCTCCGCGGCCCCGTCCGTGAGGAGCGCACCCTCGCCCGCCGCGGTGCCGAGAAGCTGTGGGAGCTCATCCAGCAGAACGACGACCCGAACGAGTGGGTCTCGGCCCTCGGCGCCCTCACCGGCAACCAAGCCGTGCAGCAGGTGCGCGCCGGGCTGAAGTCGATCTACCTCTCCGGCTGGCAGGTCGCCGCCGACGCGAACCTCTCCGGCCAGACCTACCCCGACCAGAGCCTCTACCCGGCCAACTCGGTGCCGGCGGTCGTGCGGCGCATCAACAACGCGCTGCTGCGCACGGGTCAGATCGAAGGGGCCGACGCGGCGCCCCACGGCGACTGGACGGTGCCGATCGTGGCGGATGCCGAGGCCGGCTTCGGCGGACCGCTCAACGCCTACGAGCTCATGCACGGCATGATCGAGGCCGGCGCGGCGGGCGTGCACTGGGAGGACCAGCTCGCGAGCGAGAAGAAGTGCGGCCACATGGGCGGCAAGGTGCTCGTGCCGACGTCGCAGCACATCCGCACCCTCAACGCCGCGCGACTCGCGGCCGACGTCGCGGGCGTGCCGTCGATCGTCATCGCCCGCACGGATGCGCTCGCCGCGACGCTGCTCACGAGCGACCACGACGAGCGCGACAAGCCCTTCACGACGGGCGAGCGCACCGCCGAGGGCTTCTACACCGTGCAGAACGGCATCGGTCCGGTGCTCGCTCGCGGGCACGCCTACGCTCCCTACGCCGACCTGCTCTGGGTCGAGTCGGACAAGCCGAACCTCGAGCTCGCGCGGGAGTTCGCGGAGAGCATCCACGCCGAGTTCCCGAACCAGAAGCTCGCCTACAACTGCTCGCCGTCGTTCAACTGGAAGCAGCACCTCGACGACGACCAGATCGCGAAGTTCCAGCGCGAGTTGTCGGCGATGGGTTACGCGTTCCAGTTCATCACCCTCGC
>NZ_JBMRCP010000018.1:0-16531 GCF_057350545.1 Pseudolysinimonas sp.
CGCGCCAGCGCGACCGCCTGGTTGGCCCCCTTGCCGCCGGCCTCCCTGCGCGTCGAGGCGCCGAGCAGCGTCTCGCCGGGCCGCGGCAGGTGGGGCACGCGGTAGACGAGATCGAGGTTGACGCTCCCGACGACGATGACCCGGCCCACCCGCCCACCCTACGGCGGTGCTTGACTGGGGGTATGGCGGATGCGCTGGCGGGGATCGCGGACGAGCTGTACGCCATCCCGCCGACCGAGTTCATCGTGGCGCGCGACGCACGCGTGCGCGACGAGACCGATGACAAAGAGCTCGCCGCGCGGATCAAGGGGCTGCGTCGACCCGCCCCCGCGGCCTGGGTGACGAACCTGCTCGTGCGCGAGCGGCGCGACGAGGTCGAGGAGCTGCTCGAGCTCGGTGTCGCGCTGCGCGAGGCGCAGTCGTCGCTCGACCGCGAGGCGATCACCCGCCTCGCGAAGGAACGTCGGGTCGCCGTGCAGTCGCTCGCGCGGACGGGCGGTCAGCTCGCGGCCGACGCCGGGCACCGCGTCGCCACGGCGGTGCTCGACGCGCTCGCCACCACCCTCGACGCGGGCCTCGCCGACCCCGAGGCGGCCGAGGCGATCCGCACGGGACGCCTGCTACGACCGCTCGAGACGATCGGCTTCGAGCCCGTCGACCTGGCCGAGGCCGTCGCCGCTCCCGAGGCGGGTTCGCGTGCCGCCGAGAAGCGTCCCGCGCCGGCGAAGCCGAAGCTGCGCGCGGTCGACGACACGGACGCCGAGCTCGCCCGCGCCCGGACACGGGCCGACGCCGCCCTCGAGCGGGCCGAGCAGGATGCCGGCGAGGCCGCCGAGGAGCTCGACCGGCTCGAGGACGAGCTGCGCGCCGCCCGCAAGGCCGTCGCCGCCGCGGAGCGCGAGGCGGAGTCGCTGCGGCTGAAGCGCGACTCCGCGACCGAGGCGCACGAGAAGGCGCGGGCGACGCTCGACACCGCGCGGGCGAAGCGACGCGAACTCGGCTGACTCACGCCGCCGACGAGGGCGGCAGCTCGAGGCGGAAGGCGGTGCGGCCCGGCTTGCTCTCGACCGACACCCGGCCCGCGTGCGCGCCGACGATCGCGGCGACGATCGCGAGGCCGAGACCCGTGCTGCCCGCGCCGCGGGAGCGGGAATCGTCGCCGCGGGTGAAGCGCTCGAAGAGCTTCGACTGCAGTTCCTCGGCGATCCCGGGACCGTCGTCGGCGACCGTCACCACCGCTCCCCCGTCGGCACCGCCCGCGAGCGACGTCACGACCGTCGTGCCCGCGGGGGTGTGCAGCCGCGCGTTGGTGAGGAGGTTGCCGAGCGCCTGACGGAGGCGGTCGGCATCCCCGACGATCTCGAGGTCGTCGTCGGGCAGCTCGAGCTCCCAGCGATGATCGGGTCCGGCCACTTGGGCATCGGCGACCGCTTCGACCACGAGCCCGCCGAGCGCCACGGGCGCCGCCTCGAGGTCGCGTCCCGCGTCGAGGCGCGCGAGCAGCAGCATCTCCTCGACGAGCGTCGACATGCGCACCGACTCCGACTCGATCCGCTCGAGTGCGCGCGCCGTGTCGGCGGGCAGTCGTGCCGGACGGCGGCCGAGCTCGGCGTAGCCGCGGATCGAGGCGAGCGGGGTGCGCAGCTCGTGGGAGGCATCCGCGACGAACCGGCGCAGCTTCTGCTCGCTCGCGTACCGCGCCGCGAGCGAGGTCTCGACCTTGCCGAGCAGACGGTTGAGCGCGGAGCCCACACGACCGACCTCGGTGCCGGGTGCCTCGATGGGCACGCGGTCGGGCATCGAGACGTCACCTGTCTCGAGCGGCAGCTCCGAGACCCGGGTCGCGGTGTCGACGACCCGCGTGAGCGGACGCAGGGCGAGCCGCACGAGCACCGTGCCGAGCAGCAGCGCCGCGGCGATCGCGATGAGGCTCACGGCCGCGACCGTCGAGATCAGGGATGCCGTGGTGGCGTTCGCCTCCGCGAGAGACAACCCGTTGAGCACGACCGCCGACCCTGCGGGGTCGACGAAGGGCGTGGCCACGACGCGGTACGACCCGAGGTCGCCGAGGTCGACGGTGTGCGGCTCCCGGTCGGCCTCGACGGCCAGCAGCACCTCGATCTGGGACGGCGAGAGCGGGCTCACCTGGCCGTAGCCGAGGTATCCGGAACGGCGCGCCTCGCCCTCGAGGGAGACGAGCCCGATGGCCCCCGCCCCCTCCCCCGGCAGGAGTTCGACGATCGAACCCGGAATCTCGCGGTTCACGACGGCGGTCGTGCGCTCCGACGCCGCGAGCAGCAGCCGGTCGAGCCGATCGACGAGCTGCCCGTGCGACGCCGCCACCGTGACCGACCCGATCGCGAGCGCGAGCACGGCGAGCAACCCCGTGATCGCGACGACGAGGCGCGTGCCGAGCGACCAGCGGTTCACGCGGCCGGGCCCGTCTCCGCCGCCCCGGGGGTGGCCGGTCGCAACGAGTAGCCGACGCCGCGCACGGTGTGGATCATGCCCGGGCCGTGCGCATCCAGCTTCTTGCGCAGGTAGGAGATGTAGAGCTCGACGACCGCGGCCCGGCCGCCGAAGTCGTACGACCAGACGCGGTCGAGGATCTGCTCGCGGCTCAGCACCCGCTTCGGGTTGCGCATGAGGAAGCGCAGCAGCTCGAACTCGGTCGGGGTGAGCTGGATCGGGTGGCCCGCCCGCTCCACCTCGTACGACTCCTCGTCGAGCATGAGGTCGCCGACCCGCACGATCGGACCCTCGTCGCCGCCCGTGCGGAGGCTCCGTCGCACGAGCCCGCGCAACCGCGCCATGACCTCCTCGAGGCTGAACGGCTTCGTGACGTAGTCGTCGCCGCCGGCCGTGAGGCCCGCGACGCGATCCTCGACGGCATCCTTCGCGGTGAGCAGCAGCACGGGGCAGTCGTTGCCCGCCTCGCGCAGCCGGCGCAGCACCGCGAGTCCGTCGAGCCCGGGCATCATGATGTCGAGCACGACGACATCGGGCGGGGTCTCGCGCGCGAGCTTGAGCGCGCTCTGCCCGTCGTGCGCGACCCGGGTGTCCCACCCCTCGGAGCGCAGCGCCATGCGCAGCATGTCGGCGAGCAGCTCTTCGTCGTCGACGACGAGGGCGCGGATCGGGCTGCCGTCGGGTCGCGTCAACGAGGTCGTCACCCGACTATGAGACCGCGGATGTCTATGAGGTTTCTGTGACTCGCTGGTCGAGTAGCGCCCGGAGGGCGCGTGTCGAGACCCGCCCCGACGTGATGCCTCGGGTCTCGACACGCCGCTGCGCGGCTACTCGACCACCGACCCGACCGCGACGCGGAGCTCGTCGGCGGTGAGGGGGTAGCCGAAGGCCGGGGTGTGCGACTGGAAGGCGCGACCCGACGCGAGGTCACCGGTGAGCACGGGATCGAAGCCCAGCTCGTCGACGAGTGCCGCGACCTCCTGCACGTCGGGCGCGGCATCCCCGGCGATCGCGAGGGCGACGCGTCCCGGGGAGCCGGCCGGCAGCCCGCGTTCGTCGAGGTCGTGGTAGCCGAGATGGCTGAACGCCTTCACCACACGGGCGCCGGGCAGCAGCGACGCGACGATCTCGCTCGTGCCGCGCGGGTCTTGCGTGAACTCCGGCAGCGGTCCGTCGACGGGTTCCCAGTGGTTCGCGGCGTCGATGACGAGCATCCCGTCGAGGGCGTCAGCCGGCAGCGTGGATACCTTGCTCAACGGCAGGGCGAGGATGACGACATCCGCCCCGGCGATGACCTCGGGCGTCGTGAGCGCCTCGGCTCCCGGCGCGAGCACATCGACGATGAGCGCGATGCGGTCGGCCGCACCGGAGCCCGAGATGAGCACCCGGTGCCCGGCGGCGAGGGCGAGCCGGGCGAGCACGGTGCCGACCTTCCCGGCGCCGAGGATGCCGATGGTGCGCGGGAGGGATGCCACGAGCCGAGTGTAGGGTCAGCCACATGGCATCGCAGGAGGAGACGGCGGAGTCCCGCGTCGCCGTGTACATCGACTTCGACAACGTCGTCATCTCGCGCTACGACCAACTCCACGGTCGTGAGTCGTGGCGCAAGGACGACGCGCGGTTCGCGAGCGACAAGACGCGCCCGAAGCTCGATGCGGCGCGCGTCGACGTCGGGTCGATCCTCGAATACGCGTCGTCGTACGGCACGGTCGCGCTCAGTCGCGCCTACGCCGACTGGTCGGTCCCCGCGAACGCCGCCTATCGCGGACAGCTCGTCGACCGCGCGATCGACCTCACGCAGCTCTTCTCCACGTCGGGCACCAAGAACGGCGCCGACATCCGACTCGCGGTCGACGTCATCGACGACCTGTTCCGCCTCGCCGACATCACCCACGTCGTGATCGTCGCCGGCGACTCCGACTACATCCCGCTCGTGCAGCGCTGCAAGCGCCTCGGTCGGGTCGTCGTCGGCATCGGCGTCGACGGTTCCACGAGCGCCGCCCTCGTCCACGCGCTCGACGAGTTCGCCTCGTACGACAGCCTGCTCACCGACGGCGACGGCGACGACGACGAGGCCGCGACGGCATCGGCGGCCGCGAAGTCGCGCCCCGCCGTCGACGAACCCGAGGCCACGGCCGCTGCCCCCGTCAAGGTGAGTCCGACCGCGGCATCCCAGTTGCTCGTGCGTGCGATCGAGCTCGCCCAGGTGAACCAGGCCGACGACGAGTGGATCAACGCGTCGCGCGTGAAGCCGCAGATGAAGCGCCTCAACGCGTCGTTCAACGAGAAAGACCTGGGCTTCCCGAACTTCATGGAATTCGTGCGCTCGCGCTCCGGCCAGGTGGAGATCCGCGAGGAGGGACAGCAGCGTCACGTGCGCCTGCGTCCCGCGAAGCCGACCCGTCGACGGGCGACCAAGCCGGCGGAGTGATCCGCACTCAGCGCTCGAGCAGCACCTCGCGCGTTCCGTCGCTGTGGCGGCGCTCGACGCGGGTCACGTGTTCGGCGACATCCTCGACCTTGTCGAGCACGCTGAGCTCGGAGAGCTCGACGTGGCGCTCGACGCCGAACCGCTCGATCGGCTGGAAGGTGTCACGCGCGCGCTTGCCCGGTGTGCGGCCGCCGGGGGCCGCACCCGTGTTCATCGAGGTGAGCTCCACCCGATGCCGGTGTGCCGCCAACAGGCTCTCGGTGTCGATGACCAGCACGGTGTGGGTGGCGTCGCGGTAACTGCGCGACGTCCGCAGCCGCTCGACGGCCTCGTCGGTCGGGAAGAAGAACACCCGACGGTTGAGGATGCTGAGCCAGTCCTCGGCGGAGATGAGGCTCGGCAGCGACCTCGCGAGCGTCGCCATGTTGATCGGCTTCTGGTCGCGGATCAGAATGCGGCCGAGCACGGGGTGGTCGACTTCGACGACTTCGGGACGGTGGGCGCGGATCGCGGCGGCCAGGTCTTCGGGCAGATCGCGTGCGATCGCCTCGGTGCTCCACAGTCCGTGACGGCGGATCGTGGGCCACGCGCCGTCGGCGGCGAGGTGGAAGAGCTCCGGATGTCGACCGATGAGCTCCGAGATACGCATTAACGGACCGTAGCAGTCGGGCCTCCTCGTCGCCCGCGATCACCGGCGCGAGAGGCGCCGCCGCAGCAGCGTCCGCTCGACGAACGTCCAGGTCGTCGAGACCGCGAGGTAGAGCGCTGCGGCGAGCGGAACGAACGCAGCGATGCCGACGGTGAGGAACGACAGCCAGGAGAGGGATGCCGTCATCCCCGCGAGCGGCCCGTCCGCTGTCGGCGCCGCGGTCGCCATCCTCAGGGTCTGCCTCCGCGTGAACCACGCGACGACCGCCATGACGAGCAGGAGCGCGAGGGGTACGAGCACGTGCCACGCCGGCGACGCGACCATCGCGGGCAACGAGAGCCCGAGCGGTGCCCCGAAGAGCGTCTCGCGCAGCAGCTCGTTGGGCCGCCCGTTGAGCATCGGCGAGACCGCGACTCCGTAGAGCAGCGACACGATGGGCGCCTGTGCGAGGGCGGGCCAGAGCCCGGCGAAGGGAGAGACGCCGGCCTCCCGGTAGAGCTCGAGCATCTTGCGCTGCAGCAGCTCCGGATGCTTCCGATGGCGCCTCTGCAGTTCGGCGAGTTGCGGGGCGAGACGGCGCCGGGCGATCTCGGCGCGCACCTGCAGCACGCCGAGCGGGAGGAGCAGTGCGCGCACACCGAGGGTGACGAGCACGATCGCGAGCGCGGCGGCCGCCGGACCGGCGAACGGGTCGAGCAGGCCGGCGAGGGCGAGGAGGGCGGTGTGCGCCGCGTCGAGCACGGCGGCGAGGGGCGGGAAGGCAGAGAAGTCCAAGGTTCGTCCTGAGGTCGGAGGGTCGGGGGCACGTGGCCGCGACTCTCCGGGACGGAGACCTAAGCGGCCGGCGCGACCTCTCCGGGAGCGCGCGAGCGCGTACGCCCCGCCGTGTCGGGGTGACTCGGCTCGGGCTCGTGGTCGAATGCTTCGCGATGGGCGTGTCCGCGCTGCCCGATGCGCAGCGCGGCGTCGGAGGGGGCGACGACGAGTGCGCGCCACGACACGGTGGCGACCACGGCGAGCGCCGCGCAGGCCGCCACCGCGGTGAGCAACGCACCCGGGTTCGGTCCCGCCGCGGCAGCGAACGCGACCGCGAGCGCGCCGACGACCAGCAGCAGCGCGGTGTGGGCGCGTGCGGAGAGTGCAGCGGTGATCGGCATCGAGACCAGGGTACTCCGCGCTCAGCGTCCGCTCGAAGGTGGGAATCCCCTCCGAGTCCGCGCCCTCGGGTGGCGATCACGCGGGATTCTCGGAAGCGTGGCCGGTTCCTGTGACCGCAACCGAGAGGAGCCACGTGCTCACCATCACCGACAACGCCGGAATCATCGTCAGCGACCTCGTGTCGCGCGCCGTCACGACCGACACCGGAGGCATCCGGATCGTCGCGGCCGACGACCAGTTCGCGCTCTCCGTCGCCGACTCGCCTGACGGCAGCGACATCGTCGCCGCGAACGGCACCGCGCGCGTCTTCATGGAGCAGCAGGTCGCCGAGGTGCTCGACGACAAGGTGCTCGACGCCCGCCTCGCCGACGACGGCGGCGTGCAGTTCCTCATCTCGGCACAGCCTGCGTGAGGCCAGCGCGCGGGGCGGCTCTCCCGAGCCGTCCCGCGCGGCCGGAATGGCACGCCGCACGAACGGGTTGCACGACGACATGACGACTTTCGGAATCATCGGCGCGGGACACATCGGCAGCAACGTCGCGCGGGCGGTGATCGCGCACGGTCATGACGTCGTGATCGCCAACCCCCGCGGCCCCGAGACCCTCGCCGACCTCGTTGCCGAGTTGGGGCCGAACGCCCGGGCCGCCACGGCCGAGGAGGCCGGAGCCGCGGGCGACGTCGTCGTCGTCGCCGTGCCGCTCGGCCGGTACCGCGACGTGCCCGTCGCCCCGCTCGCGGGCAAGATCGTGCTCGACGCGAACAACTACTACCACGAGCGCGACGGGCGCATCCCCGAGCTGGATCGCGGCCACGCGACGACCTCCGGCCTGCTGCAGGCGCATCTGCCGGAGTCGAAGGTCGCGAAGGCCTTCAACCACATCCTCGCGCGCGACATCCCCACGTCGGGGTCCCGCGCCGGCAGCCCCGACCGTCGCGCCCTCGCGACCGCGAGCGACGCTCCGGAAGCCTCGGCTTTCGTCGAGCAGCTCTACGACGAGCTCGGCTTCGACACCGTGGACATCGGGCCGCTCGCGGAATCGTGGCGCGTCGAGCGCGACCGTCCCGCCTACGTCGCGCGGCAGAACCGCGAGGAGCTCGTCGCCAACCTCGCGAAGGCGCCGCGCACGATCTGAGGGTGGGCGTCAGGCCGTGACGCTCAGCGCGCGGTGGGGTGGATGTCGACGCTGTGGTAGTCGAGGTACTCGTGGATGCCGGCGGGTGAGTTCTCCCACCCCATCCCCGACTGCTTGACCCCGCCGAACGGCACGTGACGGAATCCGGCCGCGGACAGCCGGTGGTGGTTGACGAACGTGATGCCCGCCTCCAGGCGTCCGGCGACCGCGACCGCGCGCTCCTCGTCGGCCGACCACACCGACGAGCCCAGCCCGTACTCGGTGCCGTTGGCCCACGCGACGGCGTCGTCGAGGTCGTCGTACACGACGAGCGGCAGCACGGGGCCGAACTGCTCGACCCGCACCAGCTCGTCCTCGGGGCGCGCGTCGACGACGAGTCGCGGCGGCAGGAACCAGCCCTGCTCCCAGCCGTCGGCATCCAGTACCGTGCCGAGGTCGAGGATGCGGCGCCCGGCATCCGCCGACCGGGCGACGAGACCCTCCACCGCCGCGCGACGATCCCGGCTCACGACAGGCCCCATCGCGGCACGTTCGTCGAGGGCGTCGCCGACGGGCAGCGCCGCGACCGCCGCGACCAGGGCGTCCGTGAGTTCCACCGCGCGCGACGCCGGCACGTAGACCCGCTTCACCGCGTAGCAGACCTGCCCGGCGCGGCGGAACGCGGTCTCGGCGAGCCGCGCCGCCGTCAGCTGCACATCGGCGTCGTCGAGCACGACGGCGGCGTCGTTGCCGCCGAGCTCGAAGTGCACGCGCGTGAGCGACGCGGCGGCCGATCGCATGATCGCCTGCGCCGTCGCCGCGCCTCCCGTGAACGACACCTTGCGCACGTCCGGATGGTCGATGAGGGCCATCCCGACGTCGCCGTCGCCCACGACGACGGAGAGGAGGCCCGGCGGCAGCTCCCGCGCGGCGATGTCGACCAGCAGGCGCACCGCGAGCGGCGCGAGCGGCGACGGCTTGAGCACCATCGCATTGCCCGCCGCGAGCGCCGGCCCGAACTTCTGCGCCGCGAGCGTCACCGGGGCGTTCCACGGCACGATGCCCGCGACGACGCCGAGCGGACGATGCCCGACGCGCACGCGCGCCCCCGACTCCGCATGCTCAGCCGGCGCGAGCACCTCGACGGCGGCGTCGGCGGAGTTGCGGATGCCCGCCGCCGCGACCCGCACCTCGCCGCGCGCCTCCCCGATCGGCACCCCGGCCTCCCGGGCGAGGAGCTGCGCGAGCTCCTCCGCCCGGGCGTCGATCGCGTCGGCCATCCGACGGAGCACCACCACGCGCTCCTCGATCGACATCGCCGCCCAGCCGGGCTGAGCCCGCGTCGCGGCGGCGACCGCCGCATCCACCTCGCCGGCGTTCGCGGGCGTGTACTCGCCGACGACCTCCGACGCACGGGACGGGTTGCGGACCTCGGTCATCCCGCCGGGTGCTCGCCGGTCTTCGCGGGCAGCTCGACGTGGTCGAGCTCGTAGTCCGTGGGCGCGAGCGCCTTCGCCATGATGTTCGTGATCACCGTGAGGGGCGCGAGGCAGTCCTCGCACGCGCTCTCGGTCGCGGCGATCTTGACGACCGCCTTGCCCTCGCCGGCCTCCGACCAGGTGAGCGCGTAGCCGTCGGCGGCCATCATCTCGCGGAACGACTTCAGGGCGTCGTCGACGCTCGTGACCTCGGCCATCAGACCTCCTCGGTGACGCCGAGGATGCGCAGCACCTCGGGCATGATCGCATCCGCACGGCCGCGGATCTGGGCGGAGTCGAGGCTCGCCATCGGGTGCTCGACCATCGCGAACCGGAACCCCGGGAACCCCTGCACGTCGGCCATCGCCTGCCCCGACATCGCGAACGAGTCGGACGTGATGCTCACCGTCGGGATGCCGGCGCGCTCGAACGCGATGCCGTCGGCGACCGTCGCGGCGCTGCACGACCCGCAGTCGCCGACCGCGGTGATGACGACATCCACCTCGCCGACGATCTGCGCGAGCAGTTCGTCCTTGACGGGTGTGCCGAAGTAGTCCTTCACGTAGCGCTTGAACTCGGTGACGCCGTGGTCGCGGGCGAGGTCGGCGGCGATCTCGTCGAGCAGGTGCATCGAGTTCGGCTTGGTGTTGTCGAGCAGGCCGACCGTGAGGCCGGCGAGGCTCACCGGACGCGCGGTCAGAGTGCTGTCGTCCTGCCCCGGGAGGGCCCCGGTGGGGTCGAGCAGTGCTTCGCGGAGGGAGGTCATGCCCCTACGGTCCTCCGCAGGCCGACGGCACGCAGTCGGCTTTTCAGTGACCGGAAAGCTCCGCGCCCGGCGAGCCCGCCACCGGGCAGGCTGGCGGCGGGAAGGACGAGGATGCCCGAACTGCGCAGCAACCTGCCGCCGACGTCGGCGCTGTCGATCGCGCGCCGTGCGCACTACACCGCGCTCGGCATCCCGAAGGAGCACTGGGAGCGCCCGAAGGTCGCGATCGTCAACACGTCGTCGGAGCTCGCGGCGTGCTACTCGCACCTCGACGAGATCGCCGCCGTGCTCAAGACGGAGCTGCGCGCCGCCGGGCTGCTGCCGTTCGAGATCCGCACGACCGCCCCGTCGGACTTCGTGACGAGCGCGGGGCGCGCCGGCCGCTACATCCTGCCCAGCCGCGACCTCATCGTCGACGACATCGAGGCGGCCGTCGAGGGCGCGAAGCTCGACGCGATGATCTGCCTGAGCTCGTGCGACAAGACGACGCCCGCGCACCTCATGGCGGCCGCGCGGCTCGACATCCCGACGATCGTCGTCCCGTGCGGGTACCAGCACTCGGGACTCGCCGAAGGTCGCGAGGCCGACATCGAGGAGATCTTCCTCCGGGCGTCGAAAGCCGCCGTGACGGGCGAGTCGACCGACGCGCTCGAGGTGCTCGCGGAGGACGCCATCCTCGGCCCCGGCGTCTGCGCGGGACTCGCGACCGCGAACTCGATGCACATCCTCGCCGAAGCCCTCGGGTTCGCGATGCCCGGCTCGACGCCCGTGCGGGCCCTCAGCGACAAGATGTGGGCGGATGTCCGCGCCGCCGCGGTCGCCCTCGCCGATCTCATCGAGCGCGACGTGCGTCCGCGGCAGCTGCTCACCGAGGGTTCCGTGCGCAACGGCGTGCGCGCGATGCTCGCGATCGGCGGCTCGATGAACACGATCAAGCACCTCCAGGCCGTCGTCGTCGAGGCGGGGATGGAGATCGACGTGTGGGAGCTCTTCCGCACGCTCGGCCGCGAGACGCCGCTGCTGTGCTCGGTGCGCCCCAACGGTCCGCGCATCACCGAGGAGTTCGAGGACGCCGGCGGCGGCGCGACGATCCTGCGCGAACTGCTGCCGCTGCTCGACGGCTCCGCGATGACCGTCGCCGGCACGACGGTCGCCGAGAACGCCTCGCAGGCGGTGCCGGCCGACCACGACGTCATCCGCGGCCTCGACGACTCGTTCGGGATGGGTCCCGCGATCACCGTGCTCAAGGGCACCCTCTCCCCCGGCGGCGCGGTCGCGAAACGCCCCGTGCCCGACCCGGGGCCGTACCGCTTCACCGGTCCGGCGCGCATCTTCGGCACGCGCGAGGAGGCGATCGCGGGGATCTCGAGCGGGCGCCTGCGCGAGGGCGACGTCGCCGTCATCCGCGGCATCGGCGTCACCGGCGCCCCCGGGCTCGGGCTCACCTCGGCGTTCATCTTCGCGCTGCACGCGCGCGGGCTCGCCGACAAGGTCGCGCTCGTCACCGACGGCCAGTTCAGCGGCCTCGTCAACCAGGGCTTCACCGTCGGCGAGGTCTCGCCCGAGGCTGCGGCTCCCGGCGCTCCGCTCGGCCGCGTGCGCGACGACGACCTCATCGAGATCGACATCGAGCGCGGCACCGTCGACCTCCTCGTCGACCCCGCCGAGCTCGCCGCGCGCCCCGACTACGTGCCGCCCGCCGACCGTGACACCGGTGGCGGCTTCCTCGACCAGTACGAGGCGCTCGTGCAGCCGCTCTCCTGCGGCTCCGTGCTGTGCGCCCGACCCTGCGCCCCCGACTCTCGGCCCGTGAAGGAGACCTCGTGACGACCACGATCCACGAACCCGCCCGCGACCTCCCCGTCATCGGCGAGTACGACGTCGTCGTCATCGGCGGCGGACCCGCCGGGGTCATGGCCGCGACGGCCGCCTCGCGCGCGGGACGCTCGACCGTTCTCATCGAGAAGTATGGCTTCCTCGGCGGAGCGGGCACGATGGGCGGGCTCGCGACCTTCTGCGGGATGCACGCGCGTGCGTACGGCACCGACTTCCAGAGCGTGCACGGCTACGCCGACGAGCTGCTCGACCGGATGCGCGTGATGGACGGCCTCAACGAGGTGCACCTGTCGGTCGACAACCGCATCCAGGCCCTCTCCTACGACATCTCGGCGCTCAAGATCGCCGCCGACGAGCTCGTCGTCGCGGGCGGCGCGGAGCTGCTCTTCCACGCGTCGGTCGTCGGGGTCTCGATGACCTCCGAGTCGCAGATCGACGCCGTCATCGTCGAGTCGAAGTCGGGCCGCGGCGCGATCCGCGGGCGCTTCTTCATCGACGGATCGGGGGACGGCGACGTCGCCGCCTGGTCGGGCGTGCCGTTCGAGCGCAGCCCGCACCTCATGTACCCGTCGCTCATGTTCCGCATCAACGGCGTGCACCCGGAGGAAGCCGGGGAGGCGTGGAAGGTCGTCCGCGGACTCATGGAGGCCGCCGAGGCCTCGGGCGAACGCACCTTCCCGCGCAAGAAACCCATCGTGCGGCCGCAGCGCAACCCGCTCGAGTGGCGGTCGAACCTCACCCAGCTCTCCAACGACGACGGCTCCGCGGTCGACGGCACCGACGTGCACCAGCTCACGCAAGGTGAGCTCCAGGGCCGCCAGCAGGTGAAGGACGTCTTCGCCTGGATCAAGGCCGTCACCCCGGGGTTCCAAGACTCCTACGTGGTCGACATCGCGCCGTCGATCGGCATCCGCGAGACCCGCCGCATCGTCGGCGAGTACCAGCTCACCGAAGCCGACGTGCTCGAGTGCCGCGACTTCGACGACACGATCGGCGTCAACGGCTGGCCCGTCGAGGCGCACGTCGTCGGCGACGTCGAGTTCCGGTTCGCCCCGGTCGACTCGCGCGGGTACAACCAGCTCCCCTACCGGATGCTCGTGCCGCAGGTGGTCGACAACCTCCTCGTCGCGGGCCGCTGCGCGTCGATGACGCAGGGTGGGCAGTCCTCGGGCCGCGTCACCGGCCCGTGCTTCGTGATGGGTCAGGCGGCCGGTTCGGCAGCCGACCTCGCGCTTTCGGCGGGTGTGCGGGCGGCGGATGTCGACATCCCGGCCCTGCAGCGTCGCCTCGAGTCCGACGGCGCCTACCTCGGCACGAACCTCCCCGCCGGGATCCCCGCCCCCGCCGCAGCAACCGCGGG
Source organism: Pseudolysinimonas sp. (assembly GCF_057350545.1). Taxonomy (NCBI): domain Bacteria; kingdom Bacillati; phylum Actinomycetota; class Actinomycetes; order Micrococcales; family Microbacteriaceae; genus Pseudolysinimonas; species Pseudolysinimonas sp. Next base: position 13,260 of record NZ_JBMRCP010000018.1, read on the forward strand.
TTGAGTAGCGCGCCGCACAGCGGCACGCGTACCGAAACCCCACCACGCGAAGCCCGCGGGTTGAGTAGCGCGCCGCACAGCGGCACGCGTACCGAAACCCCACCACGCGAAGCCCGCGGGTTGAGTAGCGCGCCGCACAGCGGCACGCGTATCGAAACCCCCGTACCTCAGAGCCGAAGGTCGCCTCGGGGCCGTCGCTTCCTACTCAGCTCCGGGAGCAGTTCGAACTCGCCGCGGACGAGTGCCTCACGTTTTCGCCGAGACCAGCCCTGAATCCGCTTCTCCAGGAAGTACGCCTCGTCGACGCGGTCGAACTCTGCCGACCAGACGAGCTCGACAGGCAGCCGCTTCGAGGTGTACGCCGACCCCATCCCCGCGCCGTGCTGCTCGAGCCGCGTGGCGAGGTCGCGGGTACTGCCGACGTAGTACGAGTCATCGGCGCATCGAAGGATGTAGCAGGCGGGCATGCCGAGAGTCTTCCCCCTCGCGGCTCCGCTCGAGGGGGTTTCCACAGGGGTTTCGATACGCGTGCCGCTGACGCGGCGCGCTACTCAACCCGCGGTCACTCCGCGCGGAAGAGCTGGGGGTTGGCGTTGCGGTAGGCGCTGCCGATGGCGGCTGCGCAGGCGCGCAGCACGGGCACGACGCTCTCGCGCAGGGAGTCCTCCGTCTGCCGCACCGTCGACGACGATGCCGCGAGTGCCCCGACCGTACGGTCGCCGGCGATGATCGGCACCGCGGCGGCGACCTGACCGGGATGCAGCTCCTCGATCGAGACATCCCACCCGCGTTGGCGCACGAGGCCGATGCGCTCGACGAGACGCGCCACATCGGTGATCGTCGCGGGGGTCTGCTGTTCGAGCGGCGCGGCGCGGAGTCGCGTGCCGAGCTCGTCGGGCGGGAGCGCCGACAGCAGCACCTTGCCGACGGCCGTCGCGTGCGCCGGCAGGCGGTTGCCGATGCGCACCGAGTCGGGCAGCGGGCGGTGGTCTTCGACACGGGCGACGTGGATGACCTCGACCGCGTCGAGCACCCCGACGCTGCAGGTCATCCCGGTGCGCTCGACCACGTCGCCCATGTACTGGTACGAGATCTCGGGCAGCGAGGAGCGGGCGAAGTAGCCGGCGCCGAGCTCGAGGATGCGTGGGGTGAGGTTCCACTGCCCGTTGGTCGCCTCCGCGTAGCCGAGCCCCTCGAACGTGAGGAGGATGCGACGCACCACCGGCCGCGCGAGCCCCGTGCGCGCCGCGATCTCGACGACGCTCAACCACGAGTCCCGGCCCCCGAACGCGCGCAGCACCTCGATGCCCCTCTCGAGGCTCTGGATGCGGTCGCGCTCGTTCACGAGCAGATCCTAGGGAAGCGGCCGACCCCGACCGGGATGTTCAGGCGCCCTGGTTCCGCAGCCCGTACACCGACTCGTGCCACGGGATGAAGAACCGCTTCAACTCGTTGACGATCAGGTACAGGCCGAGGCCGATGAGCGACAACCACAGGATGAGCGCGAAGGTGAGCGCCGCATCCAGCTGGTTCATGCTCGACACGACGAGGAACCCGAGACCCTGGTTGCCGGCGATGTACTCGGCGACGATCGCTCCCGTGGTGGCGAGCACGATGCCCACCTCCATGCCGGCGAACAGGTAGGGCTGCACGCTGCGCATCTCGAGCTGCAGGAGCGTCTGCGGGCGGCTCGCGTTGAGGCTGCGCATGACCTCGCGGTGCCCCTGCTCGACCGAACGCACGCCGAGCAGCATGTTGAGCATGATCGGGAAGAACGCCAAGAGCGCGGCGAGCCACACCTTCGAGGCGATACCGAACCCGAACCAGATGACGAAGAGCGGGATGAACGCGACCTTCGGCGCCACCTGCGTGATGACGATGAGCGGCCGGATGCTCGCCTCGAGCCACGGCAGCTTGCCGAGCAGCACGCCGACGAAGACGCCGGTGACGACGGCGATCGCGAAGCCGGAGAGGATCTCGCTCAGGGTCGTGAGGGTGTGCGACCACACGGTGCCGCCGGTGATGAGCCCGACGAACTTCTCGCCGACCGCGGCCGGAGGCGGGAAGAGGAACGGGTTCACCTGCCCGATCGTGACGACCAGGTGCCAGGTGAGGATGATGGCGGCCACGAGAGCCGGGGTGACGATCCAGGGCAGGATGCGCATGACCTTCGAGCGACTCATGGCTCAGTCCTCCTCGTCGATGTCCGAGCGCAGTTGCCGGACGATGTCGTTGAACGGGGTCTCCGTCTGCAGCAGGACGCCGCGCGGCTTGTCGAAGGGCACCGGCAGGATCTGACGGATGCGCCCAGGCCGAGGGGTCATGTGCACCACGCGGTCGGCGAGGAACACCGCCTCGGGGATGTCGTGGGTGACGAACACGACGGTCGACTTCGTCTCCAGCACGATGCGCTGCAGCTCGAGGTTCATCCGTTCGCGGGTGAGGGCGTCGAGCGCGCCGAACGGCTCGTCCATGAGCAGGAGTTCGGGCTCGGTGGAGAGGGCGCGCGCGATGGCCGCCCGCTGCCGCATGCCGCCGGAGAGTTCGCGCGGGTAGGACTTCTCGAATCCGCTCAAGCCCACGAGGGCGGCGAATTCGGCGGCGCGAGCGCGTCGCTCGGCCTTGCCGACGCCGCGCAGCTTCATCGGCAGCGCGATGTTGTCGAGCACCGAGAACCAGGGGAAGAGGTTCGACTCCTGGAAGACGAAGCCGAGCTTCGTGACGGCGCTCGACTCGACGGTCTCGCCGCGCCAGAGGTTGTTGCCGTCGACCTCGATCGTGCCGGTCGTCGGCGCGAGGAGACCGCCGATCATGCGCAGCAGGGTGGTCTTGCCGCATCCCGACCGGCCGATGACGGCGACGAACTCGCCGCGCTCGATCGACAGGTCGACCCCCGAGACGGCATGGGTGACACCGGACCGGGTGCGGAAGTCCCGCCCGATCCCCTCGATGCGCAGGCGGGGGGTCTCACCGCTCGCAGCGGCGTCCGGTGGCGAGGTCAGAGTCTCGTTGCTCATGGGGGCGGCGTCGCCTCTCTGTGGTGGTGGATGGTGGCGGGCCCGGGTCGCGGGGCCGCCACCGGGTGTCACTGCGGAAGGAGCTCGTCCGAGATCCAGTCGCTCGGCGAGGCGCCGCCCTCGAGGAGGCCCGCGTCGACGTAGGCGTCGTACGTGAGCTCCCAGTAGTCGAGGTCGTTCTCGAGCAGACCCACGGCACCGGTCGAGTCGATCCAGGTCTCGGTCGTGTAGGTCGTGAGCGCCTCGATCGCGATC
>NZ_JBMRCP010000099.1:0-3303 GCF_057350545.1 Pseudolysinimonas sp.
CACCAAAGCCGCCTTCCACCAGGTCTTCCCCGTGCTGTGCCCGGGCGGCACCGGCAGCATCCACCTCACCGATCCGGACGACCTGCTCGCGACCAGCGTCGAGGTGACGGTGAAGCCTGCGGGCAAGAAGATCGAGCGGCTGTCGCTGCTCTCGGGCGGGGAACGCTCGCTCGCCGCCGTCGCGCTGCTCATGGCGATCTGCTAGGCCCGCCCGGGCCCGTTCTACATCATGGACGAGGTCGAGGCGGCGCTCGACGACGCCAACCTCGGCCGCCTGCTGACGGTGATGGAAGACCTGCGCACCGACTCGCAGCTCATCGTCATCACGCACCAGAAGCGCACGATGGAGATCGCGGATGCCCTCTACGGGGTGTCGATGCGCCAGGACGGCGTCTCGGCCGTCGTGGGCCAGCGTGTGGGGGATCGCGCCGCCGGCTGACTCGGTGGTCGAGTAGCGCGCGCAGCGCGCGTGTCGCGGCCTCAGCCCGCCGGCCTGCCCAGCACGTAGGTCTGGATCGCGAGCACTGCGGCGCCGCGGCACCACTCGGTGTCGTCGCCCGACGTGGTGGCCAGCGCGAGCGCGCTCGCCCTCCCGTCGCGATCCTGTGCGAGCCCCGCGGCCACCGCGTTCGCGGCCACGTCGGCGAGACGCACGCCCTCCCCACCGAGCACGACGAGTTCGGGCACGGTGAGGTTGGCGATCGCCGCGAGGAGCCGCCCGAGCCCGCGGCCGGCGTCGTCGACGATGCGGCGGGCAGCGGGTTCCCCGGCGGCGGCGAGATCGAGAGCCTCGTCGTAGCGCACCGTGCGGCCGAGCGCGGCGGAGACGCCCGACTCGATCGCCGACGTCGTGAGCACGCTTTGCGCGCAGCCGCGGTGACCGGCAGCGCACACCGGGCCGAACGGGTCGAGCGGCCAGTGGCCGACGAGACCGATGCCCGAGTCGGGACCGACGACGACGTCGCCCCCGACGACGAGCCCGTAGCCGACGCCCGCACCGAGGGTCACGACGGCGAACCTGTCGATGCCGCGCGCGGCCCCGAACCAGTTCTCGTACTCGGTGAAGGCGGTGACGTCGTTGGCGATGACGGTCGGCAGGCCGATCCGCGCCTCGAGAAGCGCGCCGAGCTCGACGTCCTTCCAGCCGAGGAACGGAGCGCTGCGGATGCGGCCGTGACCGCCGACGAGGGCACCGACGCCGATCCCGACCGCGGTGACCGGGGGGACGTCGGCGCACAGCGTCTCGACGAGCCCCGCGATCGACTCGACGACCGCGTCGGGCTCGCGCGAATGCAGGCGCACCGACCCCGTCGCGAGCACACCGCCGCGCAGGTCGGTCGCGGCGCCGAGCACCCCGTCGCCCGTGAGCTTGAGCCCCAGGAAGCAACGCGAGCCGGGGACGACGTCGAGGAGTCGCGAGGGGCGACCGACACCGCCGTCGGTGCGCTCACCGACTTCGACGAGGAGTCCCGACTCGATGAGCGGGGCGCTGAGGCGCGTGAGAGAGCCTGCCGAGAGGTCGAGCCGTCGCGCGATCTCGCTACGGGAGATGGGCCCGTTGAGCAGCACCTCGAGCGCGACGGCGTTGGTCGGGCCGGCGTCCGGGGTCCACGGCGGGAGGGCGATGCGCATCCCCGGCCTCCCTTCGCTCAGACATTGCTTTCGTGGCTGAATGAAACCTAGCCGATGTGGGGCGCGAAGTTGCCACTTGACGTGTAATTACTTCCGCGCTAAAACTAATCCAGCACCCAGGCATGCGCTCGGACAGCAACCCTCCGCGGCATGCGAACGATGAAGTTCAGAGTGAAAGGCAGTTCGAGTGAAGACCCTCAAGCACCTCGCGCCCCTCGCGGCGCTCGGCGTCGCGACCATCGCGCTCGCCGGCTGCACCTCGGGCGGCGGTGGCGGAACGTCGTCCATCGGCGAGCCCGGCGCCACCGACATCTCCGGAACCGTGACCTTCTGGCACGCCTTCAGCGCCGACTCCACCGAGGTGGCGACGCTCGACGACGTGCTCATCCCGATGTTCGAGGAGCAGTTCCCCGACGTCGACGTCAAAGCCGTGCCCGTGCCGTACGACGAGCTCCACCAGAAGCTCATCACCGCCGTCGCCGGCGATCAGCTGCCCGACCTCGTGCGCGCCGACATCATCTGGGTTCCCGAACTCGCCGACCTCGGCGTGCTCGAGCCGCTCAGCACCTCGATGCCCGACTTCCAGGAGCTCGCCGACGAGGTCTTCCCCGGCCCGCTCGCCACCAACCGCTGGCAGGGCGAGTACTACGGGCTCCCGCTCGGCACCAACACGCGCGTCGCCATGTACAACGAGGACGTCTTCGACGCCGCGGGAGTCGACGTGCCCGAGACGTTCGAGGAGCTGATCGAGATCGCGCCCGACCTCAAGGACGCGGGCGCGTTCGCGTTCGCCGACAACGGCGCGAGTGGCTGGAACGTGCTGCCGTGGATCTGGAGCGCCGGCGGCGACATCACCGACGAGGATGTCAGCGTCGCGAGCGGGTACCTCAACAGCGACGAGTCGGTGGCCGGCATCCAGGCCCTCGTCGACCTGTACGAGGGCGGCTACCTGCCGCCGATCATCCTCGGCGACGCCGGCGGTCTCTCGACGAGCGACGGCCTCGCTCAGGGCGCCTACGCGACGATCTACGACGGCCCCTGGATGTACCCGATCTTCGCGGGGCAGTACCCGGACTTCGAGCTGAAGGACGCTCCGGTGTTCGCGGGCGACGGCGGCAGCATCTCGGTCGTCGGCGGCGAGGACATCGTGCTCACGAGCTCGTCCGAGAACAAGGCGGCGGCGGCGGAGTTCCTGCGCTTCCTGCTCTCCGAGGAAGCCCAGCTGGCGATGGCCGAGGTCGGGGTCATGCCCGTCCGCGCCGACCTGAAGGACGGCCTCACGGCGATCAACCCGTACTACGCGCAGTTCGTCGACCAGCTCGCCGACGCGCGTCCGCGGCCGGCCACGCCGGCCTGGCCGAAGATCGACGCGCTCATCCAGGACGAGATCCGCGCCGCCATCCGCGGTGAGAAGACCGTCCAGGAGGCGCTCGACGCCGCGGCGGAGCAGGCCGACGCCCTGCTCGCGCAGTACAACTGATCCCACCCCACTGAAGAGAGTTCGACGACGATGACGACACCGACGGGAACCCGGGCGCTCCTGCCCTCCCCGTCGGTGTCGTCATCGTCGTCGAACTCTCTTCAGTGGGGTGGGATCAGTTGTACTGCGCGAGCAGGGCGTCGGCCTGCTCCCCCGCGGCGGCGAGCGCCTCCTGGACGGGCTTCTCACCG
>NZ_JBMRCP010000100.1:0-26841 GCF_057350545.1 Pseudolysinimonas sp.
GCCGGCACGGTGATGACCGCGTCGGTCACGTCCTCGCCGAGGTACTGCTCCGCGTCGCGCTTGAGCTTCGCGAGGATGCGCGCCGAGATCTCCTGCGGCGTGTACTTCTTGCTGTCGACATCCGTCTTCCAGTCGGTGCCCATGTGGCGCTTGACCGAGGCGATGGTGCGGTCGACGTTGGTGACGGCCTGGCGCTTCGCGGTCTCGCCGACGAGCACCTCGCTGTCCTTCGTGAAGGCCACGACCGAGGGGGTCGTGCGGAAGCCTTCGGCGTTCGCGATGACGGTGGGCTCGCCACCTTCGAGCACGGCGACCACCGAGTTGGTGGTTCCGAGGTCGATTCCTACTGCGCGTGCCATGTGCGTGTGTGCTCCTTGTTGAACTGTGGTGCTGAGGTCGTGGGACGCGACCCTGAGCCGCGTCGTATCAAGTTTGCGCCTGTGGATAACTCCTGTCAAGTCCAACTTGAGCCGACCGGACTCAATTCCCAGGTAGCAGCCCCTTTCTGTTTTCAGGAGGATGTGATGACAGAGTCGACTCGAGTCGGATCGGGAGCCTCAGGACCAGACATCCGCCACACATCGTCCTGAAAACGGAAAGCGACCCTCCGCTGGAGTAGGTTTCCAGCAGCCCGGATCAGCGTCGATACCGGGTGTTCACCTCACGGAAGCAGCATGTCGACATGACCGACCCCCGTCCCGACCTCCCGTCTCCCGGCTCCGGCGGGGAGGGTTCCGAACTCACCGGCCTGCAGACGCAGCCCGTGCCGCGCAAGCGCGTCATCGCCTGGGCGTTCTGGGACTGGGCGGCGCAGCCGTACAACACCGTGCTGCTGAGCTTCGTATGGGCGCCGCTCTACCTCCAAGACGCCGAGATCTTCGGGCGACCCGGGCAGACCGACGACGACCTGTCGGGTCAAATGGGTCTCATCATCGGCATCGGGGCGCTGATCATCGCGCTCGTCGCGCCCGTGCTCGGACAGCGCAACGACACCGCCGGCAACCGGAAGAAGTGGCTCGGCATCTGGACGGGGCTGCTCATCGTCGCGACCGGGGCGCTGTTCTTCGTGCAGCCGGAGCCCGGCTACTTCCTGTTCGGCGCCATCCTCATCGCGTTCGCGAGCGTCATCAGCGAGATCGCCGCGGTCAACTACTACGCGATGCTCACGCAGGTCGCCACGAAGCAGACCGTCGGACGCGTGAGCGGGCTCGGCTGGGGCTTCGGCTACCTCGGCGGGATCATCATGCTGACCCTCGTGATCGCGTGGCAGCTGTCCGGATGGAGCGGACTCGACCAGTCGACCGGCCTGCGCCTGGTGGCGGTCGGCTGCGCGGTCTGGACCCTGATCTTCTGCATCCCGCTGTTCCTCGCCGTGCCGGAGGCCGCTCCCGCCCCCGGCCGCGAGCGCGTGGGCTTCCTGCGCTCCTATGTCGTGCTGTTCCAAGACATCCGCGAGCTCTGGCGCAACGCGCGGGGGATCTTCTGGTTCCTCCTGGCGAGCGCCGTGTACCGTGACGGACTCGCGGGGGTGTTCACCTTCGCGGGTTCGATCGCCGCGATCACGTTCGGGTTCGACTTCTTCGGCGTCGTCATCTTCGGTGTCGTCGCCAACATCGTCGCGGGGATCAGCACGATCATCTCCGGACGCTTCGACGACGCCTTCGGGCCGAAACGCGTGATCGTGGTAGCCCTCACCGGTCTCGTCGTCGTCGGCGTGCTCGTCTTCCTGCTCCGCGACCTCGGCCAGGGCGTGTTCTGGGTGGGCGGACTGCTGCTCGCCTCGTTCGTGGGGCCGGCGCAGACCGCGAGCCGCTCCCTCCTGACCCGCATCGCCCCCGTCGGTCGAGAGGGGGAGCTCTTCGGCCTCTACGCGACGACCGGACGCGCCTCGAGCTTCTTCTCGCCGCTGCTCTGGGGTGCGCTCATCGCCCTCTCGGGTGGCGTGCAGGCCTGGGGCATCCTGGGCATCCTGCTCATCCTCGCCGTCGGCCTGGTGCTCTTCCTCTTCGTCAAGCTGCCTCAGCAGGCGCAGGGGGCGGCGGGCTCCAGGAGGACGTAGGCGATCAGCAGCATCGTGACGGCGAAGCCGGTCGCGAAGTTGAGCCAGAGGAAGCGGCGCCACCCGCGGTTCGCGGTGGGCGCCGTTTCGTCGGTCACCCGCCACCACGGCAGCGCGTTGAGAACGTAGGGCAGGGCGAGCACGGCGGCGAGCGGCCCCGGCCACTCCGTCGCGAGCAGCAGGATGCCGGCCAACAGGTAGAGCGTCACCGCGAGCCGCACGGTGCGGCGGGCGCCGATGACGGTCGCGATCGACGCGATACCGCCCTCGCGATCGGCCACGACATCCTGTACCGCGCCGAAGGCGTGCGACGCGCAGCCCCAGAGGAAGAACGCCGCGAGAAGCGCGTACAGCGGCGGGGTGAACTCGGCGCCGGCGAGCAGCAGCCCGTAGACCGCCGGCGACACGAAGTGCGTCGCGGAGGTGAGCGAGTCGAGCACCGGGCGCTCCTTGAAGCGCAGTCCGCCCGCCGAGTACGCGACGACCGCGAAGAGGCTCACGGCGAGGGCGATCCAGCTCGCGAGATCGCCGACGACGACGAGGTACACCACGAACGGCAAGGCCAGGATGCCGGACAGCCAGAGCACGAGGCGGTGCCACCGCGGATCGAGCAGCGCGCCCTCGACCCCGCCCTTGCGCGGGTTGCGGAGGTCGGACTGGTAGTCGAAGACGTCGTTGATGCCGTACATCGCGAAGTTGTAGGGCACGAGGAAGAACAGCGTCCCGACCACGAAGGTCGCGTCGACCTCGCGCGCCGTGAGCAGGTAGGCGGCCGCGAACGGGAACGCCGTGTTCACCCAGCTCAGCGGGCGGGAGGTGAGGAAGAGGGCGCGGATCATGCGTCACCGCGTCTCGACACGCGCTCCGCGCTACTCGACGACCGAGGTGCGAGCAGCGACCAGAGAGACGGCAGCAGCACGAGCGCGGCGATCGCGTAGGCGAAGTCTTCGAGCGGGGCGACGCCGACCTTCGCACCCGAGATCAGGGCGGGGTCGTAACCGACGATGCCGGTGCCGACGAGCACGTTGTCGAACACCGCCGTGAGCAGCAGCACGACGATCGCGGCGAGGCCGATGCCGCGCCAGCTCGGCGAGCGGCGGGCGGCGACGGCCACGATGGCCACCAGGGCGACGAACGCCAGGAAGAACGCGTTCAAGGTCCAGTACGTCACGAGTCGGCGCTCTCGGTTTCGATACGCGTGCGCCGGAGGCGCGCGCTTCTCAACCCGCGGGAGAGGAAGCCGTAACTGTTCATGACGGTGTAGCAGAGCAGGATCAGGAAGAAGAGCTCCTCGAGGGGCAGCTCGGGCGCGAGCAGCACACCCGTGAGCAGGCCGGGGTTGCCGCGGAAGAAGATGCCCAGCGTGATGCCCGCGACGTCCCACGCGAGGAAGAACGCCAACCCCGCCACGAGCACGATCGCCGCCCGCAGCGGCGCGGCAGCGAAGAACAGCTTGAACCGCAGGTCGAGCACGACCATGCCGCTGATCGACACGAGCAGCGCCGCGAGGTAGATCAGGCTCATCCGAGCGCTCGGCCGGCGAGGGTCGTCGTCACGGTGTGGAGCGGCTCGGGCAGCGGGCCCGCCGTCGTGTCGCCCCGCAGTCGCTTGACGAGCACCTCGGCCGAGATGAGGCACATGGGCAACCCGATGCCCGGGATCGTCGACGAACCGACGTAGTAGAGGTCGCGCACCTTCTTCGACACGTTGCCCGGGCGGAAGAACGCGCTCTGCTTGAGGATGTGCGCCGGCCCGAGCGCGGTGCCGTTCCAGGCGTTGAGGTCGCTCGCGAAGTCCGCGGGTCCGACCGTGCGGCGCAGCACGACGCGCGTCGCGAGATCCGGGATGCCGGCCCACTCCGACATCGTGGCGATCACCTGGTCGGCGAGCGCCTCCATCCGCTCATCGCCCGCGCCGTCGATGCCGCCCTTGCCGAGCCCCGGGTCGGCGGGCAGCGGCACGAGCACGAAGACGTTCTCGGTGCCTTCGGGCGCGACCGTCGGGTCGATGCCGCTCGGCTTGCACACGTAGAACGAGGGGACGTCGGGGATGCGCGACTCACGCCCGAAGATCGCCTCGAAGTTCTCGGCCCAGGCCCGCGCGAAGAACAGCGTGTGGTGCTCGAGCTGCGGCAGCTCGCCCTGCACGCCGAGCATCACGAGCAGCGCGCTCGGCCCGGCGACCGCCTTCTGCCAGTACGGCTCCGGGTACGAACGGTGGACGGCATCCTCGAGCAGCACCGTCTCGGTGTGGTGGAGGTCGGCCGCGGAGACGACGAGGTCGGCCTCGATCACCTCACCCGAGGCGAGCTCGACGCCGGTCGCGCGACCGTCGGTCACGACGATGCGTCGCACCTCGGCGCCCGTGCGCAACTCGGCGCCGGCCTGCGTCGCGAGCCCCTCGATGCTCCGGATGATGCGCGTGAACCCACCCGCCGGATAGAGCACGCCGTCGACGAGGTCGAGATGGCTCATGAGCGAGTACATGCTCGGCGCGAGCGCGGGCGCCGAGCCGAGGAACACCGCCGGGTAGCCGAGCACCTGCCGCAGCCGGATGTCGCGCACGGTGCGGTTCACGAGCTTGTCGAGCGGCTCGAGCAGCAGCCGGCCCAGCCGGCCGCCCTGCTTGAGCACCTCGCCGCGGAACACGGGGCCGAGCTTGGCGAACGTCGAGTAGAGGAAGCGCTCCTTCGCGAGTTCGTAGATCTCGTGGGCGCGCTCGAGGTAGCGCACGAGCCGCCGCGCCGAGCCCGGTTCGACGCGCTCGAAGGTGTCGAGCGTCTCGGCGATGTCGGCCGCGACGTCGAGCGGCTCGTCCTCTCCTTCCGCGTAGACCCGGTAGCCGGGGTCGAGTTGCACGAGGTCGAGCTCGGCCTCCGCGGTCGTGCCGAGCAGCCGGTAGAAGTGGTCGAACACCTCCGGCATGAGGTACCACGACGGTCCGGTGTCGAACCGGAATCCGTCGCGCTCCCACGATCCGGCCCGACCGCCGAGCTCGGCGTTGCGCTCGACGAGCACCACCTCGTGCCCCTCGCGGGCGAGGAGCGCGGCGGACGCCAGCCCGCCGATCCCGCCGCCGATGATGACGATGCGGCTCACGCCCGGCCCCCCGTCGTGGCGGCGGCGAGCGCGATCCGCAGCTTCACCGGGTCGGGCACGCGCACGCGCACGCGCGTGAGCTCGGATGCCGGGGTGCGACGGAGGCGACGCGACAGTTCCGCGAACAGCCGCTGGGCGAGCGCGACCGCGCGGCGCGAACTCGCCGGCAACAGCGGGAGGGTCGCGGCGGCGGCCGCGAGGTCGGCGTCGATGTCGTCGAGCACGGCGGTCTTCTGCTCCTCGGTCAGGCCGGACACGTCGATGCCCGGGAAGTAGCTGCGGCCGAGCTTCTCGGAGTCGGCCGCGAGGTCGCGCAGGAAGTTCACCTTCTGGAACGCGGCCCCGAGCGCGCGGGCACCGGTCTCGAGCGTGGCGAGCTCCTCCGCCGAGCGGGCGGGGGCGTCGCGCAGGAACACGCGGAGGCACATGAGCCCGACGACCTCCGCCGACCCGTAGACGTAGGTCGCGAAGCTCTCGGCGTCGTGCACCGTCTCGTGGAGGTCGGCGCGCATCGAGGCGAAGAACGGCGCCGTGAGCTCCGCGCCGAACCCCGCCGATCGGGCCGTGTGGGCGAACGCGTGCACGACGAGGTCAGCGCTGTAACCCTCCTCGAGGGCGCGCTCCGTCTCGTCTTCGTACGCGTTGAGCAACCGTCCCGCGGCGAGGCGGTCGAGCCCGGCTTCCTCGGCACCGCCGTCGACGATCTCGTCGGCGACGCGCACAAGCGCGTAGATGTTCTCGACGTCCTGACGCACGCCGACGCCGAGCAGGCGCGACGCCATCCCGAACGACGTCGAGTAGCGGCGGATGACGAGGCTCGCGGTCTGCTGCGCCACATCGTCGTAGAGCGAGAGGCGGGGGCCGCCATCCCCGCCCCGGTCCTTGCTCACCTGACCCGCCCGAGCACCGCGTCGGCGACGGGGTGCAGCTCGGCCCGCAACGACGCGGGGATGTGCGGCTCGACCAGACGGGCGAGGGCGCGGTTGGCGTAGTAGCGGGCGAGACCTTCGGCGAAGCCGCGCGCGCCGGACTGCACGAGGTGGGCCCGCAGGCGCGCGGCTCCCTCGTCGTCGAGGGCCGCATCCCCGAACAGGGGCGCGAGTTCCTCCCAGCCGGCGGCCGACGACGCGTACGCGATGAGCACCGTGCGCTTTCCTTCGCGCAGGTCGCCGATCGTCGTCTTGCCGGTCTCCTCCGACGCGCCGAACACGCCGAGCACGTCGTCGACGAGCTGGTAGGCGATGCCGATCTCGCGTCCGAATTCGCCGAGGGTCGCGACGGTCTCCTCGCTCGCACCCGCGAGGATCGCACCCGCCTGCAGCGGACCCTCGAACGAGTAGACGGCCGTCTTCAGCCGTTCCATGGCGAGGATGTCGTCGACGTGCGGAGCGTGCGGGTGGAGCGTGAAGTCGATGTCGATGAGCTCGCCCGCCGCGCTCGCGAACAACGCCTCGTCCATGACCTCGAGCAGACGGCCTCGGGTGAGGTCGTCGACTCCGCTCTTATCGATCAGTCGGTAGGCGTTGAAGAGGGCGAGGTCGCCCGCGATGACGGCGGCGCTGATCCCATGGTGCTCGGCGGCGTCGTCGTCGACGCCCGCGGCGAGCGCGCGATTGCGAAACACCCCCGAGACGTTCGGGATGCCGCGACGCACGAAGTCGCGGTCGATGACGTCGTCGTGCACGCACAACGACGTGTGGAGGAGTTCGAACGCCGCTCCGACGTGGGCCGCGGCGACTCGGTCGGTGCCGCCGAGCGCCTCGTAGGCGGCGAACACCATGCGCGGACGGAACCGCTTACCGCCGGTCGTCGCGGCTTCGATCGAGTCCCAGAGGGAGAGGTACGCATCCCCCAGAGGCTCCGCGCGCTTGCGGGCTAGGCTGAACAGACGCGCCAGAACGGCGTCGACGTGCGACTGCCGCTCCGCTGCCGTCGCGACACCCGCATCCATTCAGGCAGACTATCTCGCTCATGTCGCAGCCCTCAGGTCTTTCGGTCCCCGAGCAGGTCGTGCTGCTCGCCGAGAACGGCGACCCGATCGGCACCGCCGACAAGGCCACCGTCCACGACGAGGACACCCGGCTGCACCTCGCCTTCTCATGCCACGTCTTCGACGCCCGGGGTCGGATGCTCGTGACGCGCCGCGCGATCTCGAAGCTCACGTTCCCCGGGGTGTGGACGAACGCGTTCTGCGGCCACCCCGCCCCCGGCGAAGACCTCGAGGATGCCGTCCGTCGACGCGGCCTGCGCGAACTCGCCCTCCCCATCGGCGAGCTCGACGTCGTGCTGCCCGACTTCCGCTACCGCGCGGTCGATTCGTCGGGCATCGTCGAGAACGAGATCTGCCCCGTGTATCGCACGCTCGCGCGGGACGACCCGATGCCGAAGCCCGACGAGGTCGACGACTGGGCCTGGGTCGCCCCGAAGGATCTGCTCACCGCCGTCGCCGCGACGCCCTTCGCGTTCAGCCCGTGGCTCGTGCTGCAGCTCAAGCAGTGGAAGCCGACCCCACCCCGCTAGTCCCCTCGCGGGTTGAGGAGCGCCCGCGCTCAGCGCGGACGCGTCTCGAAACCCCAACGCCGTCTCGAAACCCCTAGCTCCCCGCCGCCCCCGCGTCGGTGACGGTCGTGTCGGTGCGGTGGAAGTTCTGGAACGATCGGGATGCCGTCGGCCCGCGCTGCCCCTGGTAGCGGTTGCCGTACGGTCCCGACCCGTAGGGGTTCTCCACGGGCGACGACGTGCGGATGAAGCACAGCTGCCCGATCTTCATCCCGGGCCAGAGCTTGATCGGAAGCGTCGCGACGTTGCTCAGCTCGAGCGTGACGTGACCCGAGAATCCGGGGTCGACGAAGCCCGCGGTCGAGTGGGTGAGCAGCCCGAGCCGTCCGAGGGAGCTCTTGCCCTCGAGTCGCGCGGCGACGTCGTCGGGCAGCGTGACGAGCTCGAACGTCGACCCGAGCACGAACTCGCCGGGGTGCAGGATGAACGGCTCGTCGGGCTTCGTCTCGATCAGCCGGGTCAGCTCGGGCTGGTCTTCCGCCGGATCGATGAACGGGTACTTGTGGTTGTCGAACAGCCGGAAGAAGCGATCGAGTCGCACGTCGATGCTCGACGGCTGGATCATGTCGCGGTCGAGGGGCTCGAGCCCGATCCGTCCTGCGTCGAGTTCCAGGCGGATGTCGCGGTCGCTCAGCAGCATGGTCTTCAGGGTAGCGGCCTCGGTTACACTGGCTCAGTCGGTGCCGGGGCTCCACCCCCGCACCGATACGCGGATGTAGTTCAATGGCAGAACTTCAGCTTCCCAAGCTGATAGCGCGGGTTCGATTCCCGTCATCCGCTCTCTGCGTCGGCGGCCTTCGACCCCCCTTCCACGTCTCTTCCGAGATGTCCACCCCCTCCTCATCCCTGCGCAGTCGGCGCACGCTGGAGCGGTATCGATCACCGAAGCGATCCGCAGAAGGAGTGAGACACATGGGACTCGACGACAAGGCCCGCAACACCGCGCAGGACATCGGCGGCAAGGCCAAGGAGGCCGCCGGTAAGGCGACCGACAACGAGCGGCTCGAGGCCGAAGGCCACGCCGATCAGGCCGCGGCCGACCTCAAGCAGACCGGCGAGAAGGTCAAGGACGCGTTCCGCTGATCCTTCGCCGGGCAGACGGCGGCCCCGCACTCTCGAATGAGGGTGCGGGGCCGCCGTCATTCGGTCAGCCGAGCGTGAAGGTCAGAGTCGTGGCGTTGCCGGCGACGTCGTAGACGACGATCGTGTTCTCGCCCTCGCGCCCGCCGAAGACACCCGGCGCGACGAAGTTGACGTCCGACCAGGTGTTGTCGGTGAGGTCCTTCTTCACGCCGTTGATCTCGACGTAGGCGATCTTGCGCGCATCGAACAGCTTGAAGCTCACGAGTTCGTAGCTCTCGCCGTCGGCGATCGTGTAGCGCTCACCCGTCTTGATCGTGACCGTCGGTGCCACCGTGTCGATCGTGAAGGTCGCCGTCGAGGTGCGGGAGATGTTGCCCGCGATGTCCTGCGCGTTGTACTTCACGGTGTACGCGCCGTCGGGCAGCGTGACGGTGGCGGTGTGGATGCCGGACGTCGCGCCGTCGAGGCGGGTCTGGGTGGTCGTGACGAGCTTCCCGTCGCGGTAGATGTTCGCCACGATGCGCTGCAGCCCGCGGTCGTCGGTCGCGTCGACGCGCACGTCGAGCTGGCTCAGCACCGATCCGGCGGCCGGGGTGACGAGCGTCACCTCGGGGCGCGTCGTGTCGGGAAGCTGCTCGAGCGTCACGGTGAACGTCGGGTTCCAGAAGTAGTCGGCCGCCTGGGTCGACGAGAACCACCATCCGCCGTCGCGAGCGGTCACCGGGATCTCCGAGCCGCCCGCGTTGTTCCCGGCGACGACGCTCACCACGCCGTAGCCCGTCGGCGGCGTCACGCGCACCCCGAGGTCGCCCGGCAGGTGGTAGGTGGAGATGGCCTCGTAGCTGCCCGCCTGGAACCAGTACTCCTCGCCGGCGTACCAGGTGCCCGCCGAGGCGAACTCGACTCCGGCGCCCGAGACGGCCGTGCCGTCGGCGAGTTGGATGTCGGCCGCCACCCGCAGGGCCGTCATCCCGACGAGACGGTACTCGCCGTCGGTATCGACGTCGACGTCGAGCACCCCGGCGACGCCGTTGTAGGAGCCTCCGGGGAGGCGCTCGATGTCGGCGGCCGACGAGGCGCCCGTCGCGTCGAAGAACGCGACCGACACGTAGCTGTTCGGGTCGGGCAGATAGATACGTGCGGCGCCGACGGGGACGTTCTCGAAGACGAAGTCGCCCTCGGCGTTCGCGCTCTCGTAGTGCCGGTCGCCGTTGACGTCGATGAGGTTGAGCGCGAGCTCGGTGCGCTTGCGCTCCGGGTACATGCCGTTGGGCGACGTCGTGGACGGGTCGAAGAGCCCGTCGGGGTAGCGGTCCTCGAAGAAGGTGACCGTCACCGTGCCGGTCGTGGCGGCGACGTCCGTGGCGGCGACGAAGGCGGGCAGCGGCGCGGCGAGGAACGCGGCGGCGCCGACCGCCGCGAGTCCGAGGGTGGGCAGAGGGGTCATGGGGGTCTCCAGATTCCGTGTCATTCCGTCGAGGGGCGGGCCCTCGTCTCGACGGTAAGCACCCCCGGACGGGGGGCGCACGGAATGCGAGCAGAGTTCACCGAGTGGTCGGTGGGTGTTCCGTTTCCCGCACCGCGGCGACGAACGCCTGGATGAGAGCGGGGTCCTTCACGCCGCGTGCCGACTCCACACCGCTCGACACGTCGACGCCCCACGGCTGCGCGGTCGAGATCGCCTCGGCCACGTTCGACGGGTTCAATCCACCGGCGAGCATCCATCGACCTGCGGCCTCGACCCCGCTCGCATCCCACCGGTGACCCGACCCCGCAACGGGCGAGTCGAGCAGCAGCACCTCTTCGCCCCACGCTCCGACGGACAGCGGGGTGCCGTCGACGACGGAGGCGGCGCGCCAGACCCGTACGCCCGCTGACCGCACGGCGGCCACATCCTCCTCCCCGTACCGCCCGTGGAGCTGCAGGATGTCGACGCCGATCCGGGCCGCGAGGGCGACGGCCTCCGCCGGGGTCGCGTGGCTGACGACGAGAACCGTCTCGGCGTCACCGCCGACGGAGGCGACGAGGCCGGCCGCCACCTCCGGGTCGATGTCGCGCGGGCTGCCGGGGCTGACGACGAAGCCGACGGCGTCGGCACCCGCCTCGAGCGCTGCGGCGAGCGCCTCGGGGTCGCGGAGCCCGCAGATCTTCACGTACATCGGTTCGAGCGTACGGCGGACGGTGAGGGTCGGCGCGCAGACTGGAGGGATGGCCCGCCGTGAGAACCGCTTCGTGAAGTACTGGCTCGCCCCGCTCGTCCTCGTCGCAGCGATCGCCGCGATCACGATCGCGACCGTGTCGGTGCAGAACTCCTGGTGGGTCGACCGTGACCGGCCGCCCTCGGCCGATCAGCGCGCGGAGGACGGGTCGACGATCTTCACCGGCGCGGGCCGCGACTACGCGATCGCCAGCGGCTTCCTCGTGATCCGAGTCGGCGACGGTGCGCTCGAGGCCGAGGCACTCGGGCTCGACGCCGACGGCGAGACCACGGTGGACGCCGACGTTCCGCTGCAGGTGCGCGTGCTCGCGCCGGACGGGGTCCTCGTGCTCGAGCAGTTGGACTCCGTGCACATCACGACGGAGGACGGAGCCATCTCGCGGCTCGAGCTGGTGCCCTGGGGTGCCGTCAGCTATCGCGAGTTCGTCGCGACGCTCGAGAGCCGTGCAGAGAATGTCGGCTGGACTCCCGACGACTTCGACGCGCTGTCCGACGACCTCACGGCAGCGCAGCGAGCACGCACGGGCGACACGTACTCCGCGACGCTGTCGAGCGGCACGGCGATCGGGGCGGCGGTCTCGGCGCGGGTGACGGTCGACACCGCCGCGCAGTACGTCGCGTTCGTCATCACCGTCGAGCCCTGAGCCCGGCGCGACGGGTACCGTGATCGCATGGCAGTCTTCTCGCCCGAGGTCGTGGCCGCGGTGCTCCACCACATGAACGACGACCACATCGAAGACAACGTGCTCATCGTGTCGGCCTTCTCCGGGCGCGACGTGCGCGACGCGACGATGCACGACCTCGACGAGCACGGCGGCACGTGGCACTACGTGTTCGAGGGTGAGCAGCACGAGCTGCACATCCCGTGGCCGTCGGGGCAGCTCAGCGAGCGTCCCGAGATCCGCCGCGACATCGTCACCCTCTACGACGCCGCGTGCGGCAAGCTCGGCGTCGAACCCCGCCCGCACGAGTGACCTGAGTTGCGCGCCCTCCTCCGCTCCCCGAACCGGTCCGCCGCACTCGCGCTCGGTGTCGCGTTCGCGGGCTACGGCGCACTGTCGATCGCCACATCGCGGGTGTCGCTCGGCATCCTCTTCGCCGGTGCCGCCGTCCTCCTCGTGATCGGGGCGGTGCTCGGCATCGCCTCCGCCCGCCGGGTCAACCTCGGGGCAGGCGTCGTCTGGATGGTGCTCGGCTACGCGGGGCTCTTCCTCGTCGGCTCCGAGGCGAACGTGCTCTCGCTCATTCCGTTCGACGAGGTCGTGTTCTTCTCCGCCGCGACCGTGCACCTCGCGGTCGCGTTGGGCGCACGCCGCGACGTCGTCGCCCTCGAATGACACTGGATGCCGCCCCGGTGCGGTGGACGGCCGTCGCCCGCAGCACCCTCGGCTTCGCCGCGCTCGGGGCGGGGCTCATCCACGTCGCCCTCGCGATCGGCGCGGCGTCGTGGCTGGCCGCCGCTGTCGTGAGCATCGGGGCCGTGGAATTCCTCTGGGGAGTGCTCGCGGTCTCCCGCCCCGGGGTGCCGCTGCCACGCGCGGCGATCGTCGGCGCACTCGTGCCGCCGACGGCGTGGGTCGTGCTGCTCATGGCCGCCCTCCCGGAAGGCCCGCGTCCTCTGCCGATGCTCGCCGCGACCTTGCTCGACCTCGCCGTCGCGATCGGGCTCGCGGCCGGCCTGCGCCGGGCACCGCGAGCCGAGTCGAGGCGTCCGCTCGTGGGCATCACGGTGGCGGGCCTCGTCGTCGCGGCGATCACCGTGCCGGCGCTCATCGCGACCGAGGCGCCGCAGCGGTGGGCGGAACTCCCCGCCCACGAGCAGCCCACTCACTAGGAGGCTCGCGCTAGGAGGCGTCGACCCGGTATGAGACACTTAGGTCGCCCTTACCTCAGGAGTTCCCGTGACCGTCATCCCCTTTTCGCAGGCCCTTCGCGAGCGCACCTGGACCGGCCACGGCGAGAGCGAAGGCGCCGGGTTCATGCACGACCTGATGACCGGCAAGGGCACGCGCGACGACTACGTGGCTCTCGTCGCCCAGCACTACTTCGTCTACGAGGCCCTCGAGGCGGCCGCCGCACGGTTCGCCACGGATGCCGAGGCGCAGCCGTTCCTCAGCGAACAGCTCACGCGGATGCCGGCGCTCGAGGCCGACCTCGAGTACCTGCTCGGTGCCGACTGGAGGCAGCAGATCAGCCCGCTGCCGACGACCGACCGCTACGTCGCCCGCATCCGCGAGATCGAGGCGGAGGGCTGGGTCGGCGGTTTCGTCGCCCACCACTACACGCGCTACCTCGGCGACCTCTCGGGCGGGCAGGCGATCGGGCGTCTCATGAAGCGCCACTTCGGGTTCGAGACCAACGGCATCCTGTTCTATCTCTTCGACCAGATCGCCGACCCGAAGGCCTTCAAGGAGACCTACCGCGAGCAGCTCGACGCTGCGGCGTGGGACGAGGCGGAGCGCGAGCGCGTCATCGACGAGGTGCTGTACGCCTACCGGCTCAACACCGAGCTCTTCGAAGACCTCACGCGCGCGAAGGCCGTCGCGTAGCCCCACCCGCCCCCGCGGGTTGAGTGCCCGGCGAAGCCGGGTGTATCGAAACCGCCGTTCGACGTGCCCGGTTTCGATACACCGCGCTGCGCGCGGCACTCAACCCGCGAGGGCGGCTACGCCTGGATGGCGGGGATCGCGGTGGCCCGCGACATGAAGCGGCGCACGTTGTCGTCGACGATGATGTCGCTCGGACGCAACGGTCGTGTGAGGTAGAGCCCCTCCAGCGCCGTGATGCGCGAGAGGGCGACGTAGGTCTGACCCGGCGCGAACGACCGCGGGCCGAGGTCGACGATCGCCTGGTCGTACGTCTTGCCCTGCGACTTGTGGATGGTGACCGCCCACGCGAGCCGCAACGGGAACTGCGTGAACTCGGCCACGACATCCTTCGTGAGGGTCTTCGTCAGCGGCGAGTAGTGGTACTTGTAGCGCTCCCAGACGGCGGGTTGGACCTCGACGTCCTCGCCGTCGAGCTCGACCGTGACGGTGCCCTGGCCGATCTTCACGACCTCGCCGATCGAGCCGTTCACCCAGCGCCGGTCGGCCCCGGTGTCGTTGCGCAGGAACATCACCTGGGCCCCGACCTTGAGCTCGAGCTTCTCGTCGGCGGGGAACGCGCGCGACCCGAACTCGCCGGTCACGTCCGCGACGGCGGAGAGCGCTCGGCCGGGCAGCATCCCGAGCCCCCGCGCGTTGATCGCCTGCACGGCGGCGTTCGTCGTGGCGAGCGTGATCGCGCCCTCGCTCGGCGCCGGCCGCGCGCCGACCTCGTTGAGCCGACCCGCCATCTCGGCCGTCACCACCCCGTGCCGCACGGCCGTGAGCAGCTGCTTGAACTCGAGCTCGTGCTGCCGGTGGATCGTCGTGAGCTCGTAGATGCGGAGGTCGGCCTCGTCCCACACCTTCGCATCGAAGAACCACATCGAGCGGTAGCGGTCGGCATAGTACGCGCGCTCGTCGCCGTCGCCGGGAACCGGAGCGAGTTGATACGGGTCGCCGAAGAGCACGATCTGCACCCCGCCGAACGCCTCGTGCGGACGCTGACGCGCCTGCCGCAGCGAGCGGTCCATGGCATCCATGAGGTCGGCGCTCACCATCGAGACCTCGTCGACGACGAGCGTGTCGATCGCGCTCAGCAGCTTGCGCAGCTCGGGCGGCTGGTCGAGCTCGTGGTCGGCGATGACACCGATCGGCAGCCGGAAGAGCGAGTGGATGGTCTGCCCGCCGACGTTGAGCGCCGCGACTCCGGTCGGCGCGCAGATCGCGAGCGTGTGGCTGGAGTGCCACGAGAGGTACTCGAGCAGCGTCGACTTTCCGGTGCCGGCGCGACCCGTGACGAAGATGTGCTCGCGCGTGGTCTCGATCGCCGCGACCACGGCCGCCTGTTCGGGCGACAGTTCGGGCAGACTCACCGGGCAACTCTAAGCGCTCCCCGGATGCGAGGATGCGAGGGTGCGACGCGTGGTGGGAACCTGGCCGGCGGTCGTGCTGCTCGCGCTCGCGATCGGCGCCGGTTCGGTGTTCGGGCTCGCCGCGACCACCTTCGGCGCGTCGTCGTTCGTGCGCGTCTACCTCGAGGCCGTCGGGCGCGGGGATGCCGCGGGGGCCCTCGCGATCCCCGGGGTGACGGTCGCGGACGGCGTGCGTGCCGACTTCTTGACGGGCGACGCGCTCGACGGGGTCGCCGCGCTCCGTGAGGTGTCGGTCGAGGCAGGCGACGGCGGACAGACCCTCGTGACCTACGCGTGGAGCTCGCCGCAGGGAGACGGCGTGTCGACCTTCGCCGTGGAACGCGACGGTGCGCTGCTCGGCGTCTTCCCGCGGTGGCGGTTCGCCGTCTCGCCCGTCGCGACCCTGCAGCTGACCGTCGAGCACGACGACCGCTTCCGCGTCGCCGGCGTGCCCGCCCGCAGCGGAGTGGAGGACGAGCCCGTCGAGTACGCGCTGCTCGTGCCCGGCGTGTACCGCGTCGACCATCGCTCGCACTACCTCCGCGCCGACGCCGTCGACGTCGTGGCGGAGCGACCCGGCAGCGAGCTCGGGGCGACCCTCGACGTGCAACCCGCCCTCGTGTTCACGATCGCCGTCACCGCCGAGGTGCACGCGAGTCTCGACGCGTGCGCGACGCAGGAGGTGCTGTTCCCCACCGGCTGCCCGTTCGGACACGCGATCGCGAACCGGGTCGCCTCGCCGCCGGACTGGTCGATCGCGACGTACCCCGACATCCGCCTCGAACCGGGCGACGAGTTCGGCACCTGGCGTGTGCCCGACACGGAATTCACGCCGCACCTGCGGGTCGACGTGCAGTCGCTGTTCGACGGCAGCGTGTCGACCTTCGACCGCGATCTGCCGACGAGCGCGGCCTACGTCGTCACGATCCTCGCCGACGACGCGACGCTGCGGGTCGAGCTCGCCGGCTAGTCTCGGCGCCCTGCCCGCTCCGCCAACATCGCGTTGTACTCCTCGAGTTCGGCGTCGCCGTCCCGGGCCGCCTTGCGGTCGCTGCGCTTCGCGTCCCGGGCGTCGCTGCGGCTCCACATGATCGCCACCAGGACCGCGAGCGAGACGGTGGGGATCTCGCCCACGCTCCACGCGATCCCGCCCGCGTTGTTCTGATCGGTGAGCGGGTCGTCGCCCCATGTGCGCCCCATCGCGCCGTACCAGTCGGCGAGCAGGAGGCTCTCGTTGCTCATGATCGCGAGGCCGAAGAACGCGTGCATGGCCATCGTCGCGAGCAGCAGGATCAGCCGCAGCGGATAGGGCGGGCGTCCCGCGATCGGGTCGACGCCGACGAGTGCCTGCGCGAACAGGTAGCCCGTGAGCACGAAGTGGATCACCATCCAGGTGTGACCCACGTGGTCTTCGACAGCCCAGCGGAAGATCGGGGTGTAGTAGAAGAGCCAGAGGGATGCCGCGAAGAGTCCGCCGGCGACGAGCGGATGCGTGATCACCTTCGCGAACGACGAGTGCACCAGCAGCAGGATCCACTCGCGCGGGCCGCGGCTGTCGTCGTCGCGCTTGCGGATCGCGCGCATCGCGAGCGTCACCGGGGCGCTCAGCACGAGCAGGACCGGGATGGTCATGCCGAGCAGCATGTGGGCGAGCATGTGCATGCTGAACAGGAAGTGCTCGTAGACGTTGAGCGGGCCGCTCGTCACCCAGATCAGGCTCAGGATGCCGAGCGTCCACAGCACCGTGCGGTGGACCGGCCACCGGTCGCCCCGCCGGTGCAGACGCCAGACGCCCGCGGCGTAGAAGAACAGCAGGAAGCCGCCGACGAGGAGCCAGAGCAGGTCGGGCTCCCACGACGTGAACCAGCGCTCGAGGGTGAGCTCCGGCGGAAGCGGCGTGCCGTCGGTCACGAGCTCAGCCGGGGTGAGCTGGCCGACCGGCGGTGGCTCGTCGGAGACGGGGGTCGCCGTGCGGGCGAGAGCGGCGGCGACGCCGGAGGCGATGCCCATGAACGCGACCTCGGCCACGACCAGCACCCAGAACCACGCCCGGGTGCCACTCGCCGTGAACCGGCGGATGACGAGTCGACGTTGAATCGCGCCGAACAGGCCCAGCGCGCCGAGCGCGACGACCTTCGCGATCACGAGCAGCCCATAGGGCGTCAGCAGGGCCGGCCAATCGCCGATCCGGATCTGGGCACTCGAGTAGCCGGAGATCGCGACGACGATGAAGCAGATGAGTGCGACGGTGGAGTACCTCGGCAACACCGCGGCGAGCCGCTCGGCGCCGAGGACCGGTCGGAGCAGCACGAGGGTCAGCAGACCTCCCAGCCAGATCGCCGCGAACGTCGTGTGCAGCCAGATCGCGGTGACCGCGGCGGCGTGACTCTCCGTGCCCGCCGAGTGGCCCGCGTCGGAGGCGTACGGCAGGAGGCCGAGCGCGGCGGCGGCGAGGACGACGGCGAGGAGCGTGCGGTTGCGCACCGCGAAGCAGACGACCGTGAGGAGGGCGCCGACGAGCACGAGGACGAGCCAGGCTCGTCCGATCGGCACCTGCGTGAGGAACGTCGCGAGCGCCGACCCGTAGGCCTGGTCGAACGAGAGCTCGGCCTGGTAGATGCTCGAGAAGGTCAGGTAGGCGGTGATGGCGCCCGACACGGCCCAGACGCCCGCACCCGCCGCCGCGGCATCCACGGCCCGCCCGAACTCCGGCTTGCCCGGGTCGAGGGCGAACACCGCGAGCAGGAGCGCCCCGAGGGTCGCCGCGATGCCGAGATTGAGGACGAGCTTGGCGATCGGCAGGGCGACCAGGACGACCTCGTCGCCGCCGAAGGCCCCGGGGGTCGCCCCGCCGCCGATCTCGAGACCGACGAGCACCGCCGCGAACGCCGCCGCGAGGAGCGCGGCGGGACCGGCGATCCAAGCGAGGCGAGGCACCCGGAAAGCCTACGTGCCCGGGAGCGGCGGGACCTGCGCGAACGAGACGACGAAGGGCCCCGGCGACACCGCCGGGGCCCTTCGCTGAGTCGGGGGGATCAGCCCTTGACGGCAGCCTTGAGCTTGCTGCCAGCCGAGATCTTGACGCCCTTGCTGGCGGCGATCTGGATGGTCTCGCCGGTCGCGGGGTTGCGGCCCGTGCGCGCGGCACGGTTGGTGGACTCGACGCTCAGCCAGCCCGGGATGGCGACCTTCTTGCCGTCCTTGAGGGACGACGACAGGACGCTGAACAGCGAGTCGATGACGCTGGAGACGGCGGCCTGACCCTGGCCGGAGTCGGCGGCGATTGCGGCGACGAGGTCCGCCTTGTTGATGTCAGCCATGATGTGTCCTCCTGGACGTTTGAAGGTGTTTCTGGTGGCGGCCAGGGGAAACGCCCCCGGAACCGCCTCGAAACTAACAGCAAACCCCGGACATTCCGGGGATTAAGCAGCGCGTGTGCAGGAAACGCGAAGGCCCCGGTCCGGTGAGGATCGGGGCCTTCGCGGGGTCTCGACACGCCGCTACGCGGCTACTCGACCACGGAAGCGGGCGTTACCAGCTCGACTTGGTGATGCCGGGCAGTTCGCCGCGGTGCGCCATGTCGCGGAAACGGACACGCGAGATGCCGTAGCGCGAGAGGTTGCCGCGGGGACGGCCGTCGATGGCGTCGCGGTTGCGGTAGCGCACCGGCGACGCGTCGCGCGGCAGCTTCTGCAGGCCGACGCGTGCCGCCTCGCGGCTCTCGTCGGTGCCGTTCGGGTCGACGAGAGCCTTCTTCAGCTCGAGACGCTTGGCAGCCCAGCGCTCGATGATGACGGCGCGCTGGTCGTTCTTGGCGATCTTGCTCTTCTTGGCCATGGCGCTTAGCGCTCCTCTCGGAATTCGACGTGCTTGCGGACGACCGGGTCGTACTTCTTGAGCACGATGCGGTCGGGGTCGTTGCGGCGGTTCTTGCGGGTCACGTAGGTGTACCCGGTGCCGGCGGTGGACTTGAGCTTGATGATGGGACGAACGTCCTGAGCCTTCTTGGCCATCAGATCTTCTCCCCACGCGCCAGGATGTCCTGGATCACCGACTCGATGCCGCGGGCGTCGATCACCTTGATGCCCTTGGCGGACAGCGTGAGGGTGACCGTGCGCTTGAGCGACGGGACGTAGTACTTCTTCTTCTGCACGTTCGGGTCGAAGCGGCGCTTCGTGCGGCGGTGCGAGTGCGAGATGTTGTGTCCGAAACCGGGAGTGGCTCCGGTCACCTGGCAGACAGCTGCCATGGTTTCCTCCGTAGTGGTTACCGTGGGGCGAACGCCCCACCCAAGATCACTTGTCGGCATGCCGAGATCCGGTCGCCCGGACGGCACACAAGAAGCCCCGTTTCCGGGACAACTTCTCGATAGTAGACGACGGATGCCGACTTGGCAATGCGAGAGGGCGTCTCAGCAGTCGCCGTAGTAGTACACCGGGGCATTCCACTGGACGAGGATGCCGTCGCCGAACAGGGCGAGCGAGCCGATCGCGTCGGGCTCCGCTGCCTCGGGGTTGATCCGGTCGAAGCCGACCCAGTTGCGTCCGCTGTAGGAGCCCAGGTCGGTGACCGCCCCGGCCGTCGCGTCGAATTCCTCCCGCGGCATCCCGACGCTCGCACCCCCGACCGTTACGATCGGCACGCCGTTCGAGGTGGTGGCTCCGTCGACCTGCGCCTCGATGGGCCCGGTCGAGTCGACGTAGCCCGGCGAGCGCAGCAGGAAGCCGCCGAAGTCGTAGACGGTCTGGTCGGCGTCGCACCCCGTGCCGATCGCACCCGTCGTCGTGACGACCGGCTCGAGGCCGAGGGCGATCGCGAGGCGGCCCGCCGCCCCGGCGTGGTCGGTTTCGTCGTAACCCACGGCGACGACCTGCGTGCCGTCGGCCGCGTACGCCGCGACGAGGTGCGAGTCGACGACGACCGAGGCGGCGAGCACGATCGGCGCCGGCTCTTCGGAGGGCGTCGGGGTGGGTGTCGGTGTCGGGGTGGGTGTCGGCGTGGGGGCCGGCGTCGCGGTCGGAGTGCTCGTCGGCACCGGCACCGCCGCCTCGCCAGGGGCGCCGGCGCCCGGCAGGGGCGCGCCGACGCTGCAGCCCGCGAGCGCCGCGAGGAGCGCCAGCGCGAGCAGCGCGAGGGCTGGGCGATTCCTGGTCATGGACTCTTCCGACATCGACGGGCGCGAGACGGTTCGACACCTTAGCTTGGGAAACATGGAGTGCGCCTACTACAACCGGGGAGTCTGCCGGTCGTGCGAACTCATGGGCGTCCCGTACCCCGAGCAGCTCGCGGGCAAGGTCGCGGACGCCCGCGCGCTCCTCGCCGCGTGGCCCGATGCGGTGTGGCGGGATGCCGCCCCGAGCCCCGAGAGCGGCTTCCGCAACAAGGCGAAGATGGTCGTCGGCGGCACCGTGGAAGCCCCCACCCTCGGCATCCTCGATGCGGATCGGCGCGGCATCGACCTGCGCGGATGCGGCGTGCTGGCCCCCGGGCTGCGGGCCGCGATGCCGGCGATCGCCGCGTTCGTCACCCGCGCGCGGCTCGAGCCCTACGACATCCCGGCGCGACGGGGCGAGCTGAAGAACGTGCTGCTCACCGAGTCGGCCGATGGCGACCTCATGGTGCGCTTCGTGCTGCGCTCGACGGAGGCGCTCGCCCGCATCCGCAAGCACTCCGCGTGGCTGCGCGCCGAGCTGCCCGCGATCGCCGTGCTGACCGTCAACCTCCAACCCGAGCACAAGGCGGTGCTCGAGGGTGAGGACGAGCTCGTGCTGAGCGACGTCGACACGCTCGCGATGCGCACGGGCGACGTCGTGCTGCACCTGCGTCCGGGCGGGTTCTTCCAGACCAACACGGCGATCGCGGCCGGGCTCTACGCGCAGGCGGCCGCGTGGCTCGACCTGATCGGCCCGCGCACGGTGTGGGACCTCTACTGCGGCGTCGGAGGTTTCGCCCTCCACCTTGCCGCCCCCGGACGCGAGGTCGTCGGCATCGAGACCTCCGCGGCCGCGGTCGAGAGCGCCCGACTGACCGCGGCCGAGTCCGGAATCTCGGGCGTCGTGTTCGAGGTCGGCGACGCGGGGGCTTTCGCGCGGGCCGCGGAGACGCCGGATGCCGTGGTGGTCAATCCGCCGCGGCGCGGTCTCGGCTCCGAGTTCGCCGTGTTCCTCGAGCAGCACGGCCCCGCGACGATCGTCTACTCGAGCTGCAATCCGGTGACGCTCGCGCGCGACCTCGAGCAGATGCCGACCTACGACGTCGTCGAGGCGCGGCTGTTCGACATGTTCCCCCAGACCCGGCACGCCGAGGTCATGACGCTGCTGCGACGTCGGGAGGCGGCGGCGTGAAGACCCTGCGCATCGACGGCGCCGCGGTGCACGACATCCCCTCGTTCTACGACGAGCTGAACCGCGTCTTCATGGTCGGCGTCGACTGGCGGCTCGGCGCGAGCCTCGACGCCCTCGCCGACGTCCTCTACGGCGGCTACGGGGCGATCGACGGCGGCGAGCCCGTGCGCATCGTGCTCGGTGACGACCGACGGCTGCGCGAGGTGCTCGGCGTCGAGGAGACCCGACGGCACCACCTCGCGAAGCTCGACCAGCCGGAGCGGTATGACGTCGGCCTCATCGGGGAGCGCCTCCGCGCACTCGACGCGGGAACCGGCCCGACCTACTACGACACGGTGCGCGAGATCTTCGCCGAGCACCCCGACATCGAGGTCGTCGAAGACTGACCCGACCCCGCGCGCGTCAGGCGGCGGAACAGGCCGGGCACAGCCCGAACACGTCGACGACGTGCTGCGGGCGCGTGAAGCCGTGCTTCGCGGCCACCGACTGCGCCCACTCCTCGACCTCGTCGGCCTCGATCTCGACCGTCGTGCCGCAGTTGCGGCAGATGAGGTGGTGGTGGTGCTTGCCCGGCGTGCACGCGCGGTACAGGCTCTCGCCGTCCTGCTGGAGCGAGTCGGCATCCCCCACGGTCGCGAGGTCGGCGAGCGCGCGGTACACGGTCGCGAGACCGACGCTCGAGCCGCCGTCTTTGAGGGAGGCGTGGAGCGCCTGAGCGCTCACGAACCCGGGCGCGGCGTCGAGCGCGTCGCGCACCGCCTCGCGCTGCCAGGTGTTCCGCTTCATGCGGTCAACGGTACCCGGCGCAGCCGGGGGCGTGCCGCGCCGACGATGCGGCACGCGAGATAGATCAGGAAGGAGATCGTCGTGATGAAGGGACTGATCGGCAGCGACCCGGCGATCGCGAGCAGGATTCCGCCTACGGCCGAGACGAGACCGAAGAGCGACGCGAGCAACGCGACGACGAGCGGCGACGTCGCCACCCGCAGCGCGGCTGCCGCGGGGGTGACGAGCAGCGCGAGCACGAGCAGCGCCCCGACGATCTGCACCGACACCGCCGTGATGAGCCCGAGCAGCAGCAGGAAACCGATCGACAGCGCGCGCTCCGGCACGCCCTTCGCCGCGGCGGACTCCGGGTCGAGACTCGCGAACGACAGCGGGCGCCACACGAGCAGCAGGGCGACGAGCACGACGATCGACACGATGATGAGCCGCACGACACCTGGGTCGTCGATCGCGATGATCTGCCCGGTGAGCAGGCTCAGCTTGTTGGCGCTGCGCCCCGGGTAGAGGGCGAGGAACAGGATGCCGAGGCCGAGACCCGCGGGCATCAGCACGCCGACGATCGAGTTGCGATCGCGCGCCCGAGCTCCGAACGCTCCGATGATGAGCGCGGCGATCACCGACCCCGTGATGGAGCCGAGGATGACATCCGCGCCCACGAGCAGGGCCGCGGCCGCGCCCGCGAACGAGAGCTCGCTGATGCCGTGCACCGCGAACGCCATGTCGCGCTGCATGACGAAGACCCCGATGAGACCTCCGACGAGACCCAGCACCGCGCCCGCGAGGATCGAGTTGCGCACGAGCCACAGCAGCGTGCCGTAGTCGTCGAAGTTGAAGATGTCGCCGAGCCAGTCCATCAGTGCTCGTCCCCCGCGTGGTCGTGGTGGGCGTGGCCGGCGTCGGGGGCGCCGACGACGACGAGGCGCCCGTTCGAGCGCAGCACGTCGACGGGCGTGCCGTAGAGGTCGCTCAGCACGTCGGAGCGCAGCACCTCCTCGGGAGTGCCGACGCGGAAGCGACCGCCGGCGAGATAGAGCACGCGGTCGACGAGGCCGAGCAGCGGGTTGACGTCGTGCGTGACGACGAGGATGCCGGCCTCCGCCCGCGCGCGCTCAGCGGCGAGCAGGTCGGCCAGTCCGCGCTGATGCTGGAGGTCGAGGCTCAGCAGCGGCTCGTCGAGCAGCAGCAGTCGTGGGTCGCCCGCGAGCGCCTGGGCGACGCGGAGGCGCTGCTGCTCGCCACCGGAGAGACGGCCGACGGGCTGCGCGGCGTAGTGCGTCGCCCCGACCCGCGCGAGTAGCTCGTCGACGCGGGTGCGGTCGCGCGCGGAGGGGAGCGGCAGGCCGAACCGCATCCCGGAGACGCCGAAGCCGACGAGGTCACGCGCGCGCAGGGCGGTGTCCGGCGAGAGGGAACGCTGCTGCGGCACGTAGCCGACGCGTGCCCGACCGCGGCGTACCGGCATCCCGGCCACCTCGACCGTCCCGGCGTCGAGGTGCTGCAGTCCGAGGATCGCGCGGAGCAGGCTCGTCTTGCCCGAACCGTTGGGGCCGAGCACCGCGACGAGCTCGCCGGGCGCGACGTCGAGATCGAGCCCCGACCACAGGCGCCGGTCGCCGAACGAGAGCGCGGCCCCCCGGATTCGGAGGGCCGGGTCGCTCATGGGATTCACGCTAGCGCGGCGGAGAGCGCCGCGAGGTTGTCGCGCATCCACTCGACGTAGCTCGTGCCCTCGGGGAGCAGCTCGAGGAAGTCGACGACGGGCACGCCCGCCTCCTCGGCCGCGGCGAGCACCTCGGCCGTCTCGGGTCCGCCGGTCTGCGGGTTGTTCGTCACGAGAGCGGCGTCGGAGACGGCGGCGAGGGTCGCGGCGAGCAGCGCGGGGGGCACGTCGGAGCCCTCCTCGATCGCCTCGCTGAAGCCCTCGGGCGTCAGGTTCTCGAAGCCGGCCTCCGCGAGGAGGTAGCCGGGGACCGGCTCGGTGATGACGACGCCGAGCCCGTCTGCCTGCTCGGCGAGCGCGGCCAGCTCACCCTCGAGCGACTCGAGGTCGCCGAGGAAGCGCTCGGCGTTCGACTCGTACGCCTCGGCGTTGTCGGGGTCGAGCTCGCCGAGCTCCTGCGCGATCTCGTGCGCCACCTCACCCATGATGTGCAGGTCGTACCAGACGTGCTCGTTGACGCCTTCGAGGTGCCGGTGGCCGTCGTGCTCTTCTTCGGCGTGCTCGTCGCCCTCTTCCGCGGCGTGCTCGTCGTGGTGGCCGTCCTCGAGAAGCCCCGCGACGGCGACCGCCGACACGTGGGTCGGCTCGGTGTCCATCGCGGCGAGCACCGACTCGACGAACGGGTCGTAGCCGCCGCCGTTGAAGACGACGAGGTCGGCGCTCTCGAGCGCGAGGCGGTCGCGCGCGGTGACCTCGTAGGAGTGCGGATCCTGTGTCGTCGAGCTGACGATGCTCTCGACCTCCGCCAGGTCGCCCGCGACGGTTGCCGCGATGTCGCCGTAGACCGAGGTCGATGCGACGACGCGGAGCACGCCGTCGTCGGCCGCCGGGGTCGGGGCGCAGCCCGCGAGAACGAGGGCGACGACGGGCACGGCGAGGAGCGGGGCGGGGAAGCGCATGACGGCGACGCTACCCGTTGATGAGAACGGTTGTCAAAACGATTCTCAATAGCGCGAGGTCTCGACACGCCGCTGCGCGGCTACTCGACCACCGAGACGCTCAGTCGAGCAGGAGCGCGGGCTCCTCCATGACGGAGGCGAGGTCGGCCGTGAACCGGCTCGCGACATCCCCGTCGACGACGCGGTGATCGAACGCCGCCGACACCGTCGTCACCCAGGCCGGGCGCACCTCGCCGTCGATCACCCACGGCTTCTGCTTGATCGCGCCGAGCGCCACGATGCCGACCTCGCCGGGGTTGAGGATCGGCGTGCCCGTGTCCATCCCGAACGAGCCGAGGTTCGTGATCGTGATCGTGCCGTTCGACATCTCGGCCGGCGTCGTCTTGCCCTCGCGCGCCGTCGCCGTGAGCTGCTCGAGGGACATCGCGAGCTCGCGGAGGCTCATGTTCTGCGCATCCTTGACGTTCGGCACGATGAGCCCCCGCGGGGTCGCCGCGGCGATCCCGAGGTTGACGTAGTGGTGGATCACGATCTCCTTGTCGGTCCACGTGGAGTTCACGTTCGGGTTGCGCTGCACCGCCCAGATGACGGCCTTCGCCATCACGAGCAGCGGCGACACCCGGATGCCGGCGAACTGCGCCGAGTCCTTGAGCCGACGTACGAACTCCATCGTGCGGGTGGCGTTGACGTCGGTGAAGACGCTCACGTGCGGCGCGCTGAACGCACTCGACACCATGGCGTTCGCGATCGCCTTGCGCACGCCCTTGACCGGGATGCGCTCCTCCCGCTCGGCCGGCCAGGCCGGGGTTTCGATGTTGCGGAAAACGCTCGCCTGCTCGGCGCCGCGCACGACATCCTCGCGGGTGATCTCGCCGCCCACGCCCGTGCCGACCACCTGCGCGAGGTCGACGTCGAGGTCTTTCGCGAGCTTGCGGATCGGCGGCTTCGCGATGATCGGCATCCCGCCGCTGGGGCGCCGCGCCGACGCCTTCGCGCCGTCGGCGGTGGCGCCCTCGACGGTGGTCGCGACGGCGCCCGGACGACGCCGTCGCCGCGTCGCGCCATGGCCGCCCTTCGAGCCGTAGCCGACGAGCACCGCACCGGAGCTCTCCGGAGCGGCCGCGGCGGCCGCCGCCTCCGGGGCTGCGACCTCACCGACGGTGTCACCGCCCCCGGGTGCCTGCAGTTCGATGGCGCCGCCCGACGAGGCGACGCGGATGATCGGGGCACCGACCTCGACGGTCGCGCCCTCCTCGAACAAGAGCTCGGTGACCGTGCCGGCGAACGGCGACGGCAGCTCGACGAGCGACTTCGCGGTCTCGATCTCGACGAGCACCTGGTTGACCGTGACGGTGTCACCCGGCTTGACCTTCCAGGAGACGATCTCGGCCTCGGTGAGACCTTCGCCGACATCGGGGAGTGGGAACTCCTGAGCCATGTCTTCTCTCCTAGTAGGCAAGAGCCCGGTCGACGGCCTCGAGCACCCGATCGGCGTCGGGGAGGTACGTCGCCTCGAGCTTCGCGGGCGGGAACGGCGTGTCGAAGCCGCTCACCCGCAGCACCGGCGCCTGCAGCGAGTAGAACGCGCGCTCGGCGATCGTCGCGGCGACCTCGGACCCGATGCTCGCGTGCGCCGGAGCCTCCTGGGCGACGACGAGGCGACCGGTCTTCTGCACCGAGGTGAGCAGCGGTCCGTAGTCGATGGGTGAGAGCGAGCGCAGGTCGACGACCTCGAGGCTCGTGCCCTCCTCGGCGGCGAGCTCGGCGGCGGTCAGCAGCACCGACACCATCGCACCGTGTCCGACGAGCGTGGCGTCGGTGCCTTCACGCACCACCCGGGAGGAGTGCATCCCGGTCTCGTGCGCGGCGCGATCGACGTCGCCCTTCTGCCAGTAGCGGCTCTTCGGCTCGAAGAACAGCACGGGGTCGTTCGAGCGGATCGCCTGTTGGATCATCCAGAACGCGTCGTGGCTCGTCGCCGGGCTGATGACGCGCAGTCCCGCGGTGTGGGCGAAGTACGCCTCGGGGCTCTCCTGATGATGCTCGACCGCGCCGATGTGGCCGCCGTAGGGGAC
>NZ_JBMRCP010000101.1:0-17497 GCF_057350545.1 Pseudolysinimonas sp.
CAGGTCGTCGTCGGCACTGCACAGCGCCGCACCGATGAGCTCGTCGTCCTCCCGCAGGTTCACCGCGATCAGTCCACCGGTGCGGTTCGAGTCGAACCTCGCCAGCTCGGTCTTCTTCACCTTGCCGTTGCGGGTGGCGAGCACGAGGTACGGCGACACCGAGTAGTCGGCGATGTCGATGACCTGCGCGATCTTCTCGTCCGGCAGGAACGCGAGGATGTTGGCGACGTGCTGGCCGCGGGCGTCCCGGTTGGCCTCGGGCAGCTCGTGCGCCTTCGCCCGGTAGACCCGGCCCATGTTCGTGAAGAACAGCAGCCAGTGGTGCGTCGTCGTCACGAAGAAGTGCTCGACGACGTCATCCGCCCGCAGCTGCGCGCCCTTCACGCCGCGGCCGCCGCGGTGCTGCGAGCGGTAGTTGTCGCTGCGCGTGCGCTTGACGTACCCACCGCGGGTGATGGTGATGACCATCTCCTCTTCGGGGATGAGGTCTTCGACGCTCATGTCGCCGTCGTAGCCCATGAGGATCTCGGTGCGGCGGTCGTCGCCGTACTTCGCGACGATCTCCGTGAGCTCTTCGGTGACGATCTCGCGCTGGCGGATCTCGCTCGCCAGGATCGCCTGGTACTCCGCGATCTCGCGCTCGAGCTCGGCGAGCCGGTCGAGGATCTTCTGGCGCTCGAGCGCCGCGAGGCGACGCAACTGAAGGGCCAGGATGGCGTCGGCCTGCAGCTCGTCGACATCCAGGAGTTTGATCAGCCCGGTGCGCGCGGCGTCGACGTCGGGGGAGCGACGGATGAGGGCGATGACCTCGTCGAGTGCGTCGAGCGCCTTCGCGTAGCCGCGCTGGATGTGCGCATCCGCCTCGGCCTTGTCGAGCCGGAACTGCGTGCGCCGGACGATGACCTCGATCTGGTGCGCGATCCAGTGCGTGATGAAACCGTCGAGCGCGAGCGTGCGCGGCACGCCGTCGACGATCGCGAGCATGTTCGCGCCGAAGTTCTCCTGCAGCGACGTGTGCTTGTAGAGGTTGTTGAGCACGACCCGGGCGACGGCGTCGCGCTTGAGCACGATGACGAGGCGCTGACCCGTGCGGCCGGAGGACTCGTCGCGGATGTCGGCGATGCCGGCGAGCTTGCCTTCCTTGACGAGGTCGGCGATCTTGACCGCGAGGTTGTCGGGGTTGACCTGGTACGGCAGCTCGGTGACGACGAGGCACGTGCGACCCTGCAGTTCCTCCACCTCGACGACCGCGCGCATCGTGATCGAGCCGCGACCGGTGCGGTAGGCGTCCTGGATGCCGCGGATGCCGAGGATCTGCGCACCGGTGGGGAAGTCGGGCCCCTTGACGCGCTGGATGGCGGCGTCGAGCAGCTCTTCGCGCGTCGCCTCCGGGTGCTCGAGCGCCCAGAGCGCGGCGGAGGCCACCTCGCGGAGGTTGTGCGGCGGGATGTTGGTCGCCATGCCGACCGCGATGCCGACGGAGCCGTTGACCAGCAGGTTCGGGAACCGCGCCGGCAGCACGGTGGGTTCGCGCGTGCGTCCGTCGTAGTTGTCCTGCATGTCGACGGTGTTCTCGTCGATGTCGCGGACGAGCTCCATGGCGAGGGGCGCCATCTTGGTCTCGGTGTACCGGTGGGCGGCAGCGCCGTCGTTGCCGGGGGAGCCGAAGTTCCCCTGCCCGAGAGCGAGCGGGTAGCGCAGCGACCACGGCTGCACGAGACGCACGAGGGCGTCGTACACCGACGAGTCGCCGTGCGGGTGGAACTGACCCATGACGTCGCCGATGACACGGGTGCACTTGCTGAACGCGCGGTCGGGACGATAGCCGCCGTCGTACATCGTGTAGATGACGCGGCGGTGCACGGGCTTGAGGCCGTCGCGCACGTCGGGCAGCGCGCGCCCGACGATGACGCTCATCGCGTAGTCGAGGTACGACCGCTGCATCTCCAGCTGGAGATCGACGGGTTCGATCTTGTCGTGCCGGTTCGGGTCGAGCCCGGTGGTGTCAGTCATGAGTCGCCTTCGGTGATCGAGTAGCGGCGCAGCCGCGTGTCGAGATCAAATGTCGAGGAAGCGAACGTCTTTGGCGTTCTGCTGGATGAAGTTGCGCCGCAGTTCGACGTCGTCGCCCATGAGCGTCGCGAAGACGCCGTCGGCGATCGCCGCGTCGTCGAGCGTGATCTGGCGCAGGGTGCGGGTCTCGGGGTTCATCGTCGTGTCCCACAGCTCCTGGTGGTTCATCTCGCCGAGACCCTTGTAGCGCTGCACGGCCGACTCCTTCGGGAGCCGCTTGCCGTTGGCCTTGCCGAGCTCGATGAGCGCGTCGCGTTCCGCGTCGGAGTAGACGTAGTCGTGCTCCGCGTTCGTCCACTTGATGCGGTACAGCGGCGGGGCCGCGAGGTAGACGTAGCCGAGCTCGATGAGCGGCCGCATGTAGCGGAACAGCAGGGTGAGCAGCAGGGTCGTGATGTGCTGGCCGTCGACGTCGGCATCCGCCATGAGCACGACCTTGTGGTACCGCGCCTTCTCGCCGTCGAACTCCTCGCCGATGCCGGTGCCGAAGGCGGTGATCATCGCCTGGATCTCGGCGTTGCCGAGGGCGCGGTCGAGTCGCGCCTTCTCGACGTTGAGGATCTTGCCGCGCAGCGGGAGGATCGCCTGCGTGCGCGGGTCGCGTCCGGTCTTCGCCGAGCCACCGGCGGAGTCGCCCTCGACGAGGAAGATCTCGCTCTCGGTCGGGTCTTTGCTCGAGCAGTCGGAGAGCTTGCCCGGCATCCCGCCGCCCTCGAGCAGACCCTTGCGACGGGTCTGCTCCCGCGCCTTGCGCGCGGCGAGACGGGCGGTCGCGGCCTGGATCGACTTGCGGATGACGTCGCGCGCCTGGTTCGGGTTGCGCTCGAACCAGTCGGAGAGCTGGTCGCCGACGACACGCTGCACGAACGACTTGGCCTCGGTGTTGCCGAGCTTCGTCTTGGTCTGGCCCTCGAACTGCGGCTCGGAGAGCTTGATCGAGATGACGGCGGTGAGACCCTCGCGCACGTCGTCGCCCGTGAGGTTCTCGTCCTTCTCCTTGAGCAGGTTCTTGTCGCGGGCGTACTTGTTGACGAGGGTCGTCAGCGCCGCGCGGAAACCCTCCTCGTGCGTGCCGCCCTCGTGGGTGTTGATGACGTTCGCGTAGGTGTGCACGCTCTCGGAGTAGGAGGTCGTCCACTGCATGGCGATCTCGAGGGCCATGTGCCGCTCGGTGTCTTCCGTCTCGAACGAGATGACCTCGTCGTGGATGACGTCGGCCTTCTTCGCGTTGTTGAGGTATTCGACGTAGTCGACGAGGCCGCGCTCGTAGAGGAAGGTGTCGGCGCGCTTCTGCTCTTCGCCCTCCTCGAGGGGCCGCTCGTCGGCGAGCGAGATCTTGAGACCTTTGTTGAGGAACGCCGTCTGCTGGAACCGAGTGCGCAGGGTCTCGTAGTCGAACTCGACCGTCTCGAAGATGTCGGTGCTCGGCCAGAACGTGATCGTCGTGCCGGTCGCGTCGGTGGCCTCCTCCTTCTTCAGGGGGGCGTCAGGCACTCCGACGTGATAGGTCTGGCGGTACACGTTGCCCTGTCGACTGACCTCGACCTCGAGCTTCGAGGAGAGGGCGTTGACGACGCTCGACCCCACGCCGTGGAGGCCACCGGAGACCGCGTAGCCGCCGCCGCCGAACTTGCCCCCGGCGTGGAGCACGGTCAGGACGACCTCGACGGTCGACCGCTTCTCGACCGGGTGGATGTCGACCGGGATGCCGCGGCCGTTGTCGATGACGCGCAACGCCCCGTCTTCGAGGATGGTGACCTCGATCGTGTCGCAGTAGCCGGCGAGGGACTCGTCGACCGCGTTGTCGACGATCTCGTAGACCAGGTGGTGGAGGCCGCGGGGGCCGGTCGAGCCGATGTACATGCCGGGCCGCTTGCGCACCGCTTCGAGGCCTTCGAGGACCTGGATGTCGCCGGCGCCGTAGGTCGGATCGGACTCGCCCTGACGAGGGGTGGGACTCATGGGTGACGGGGCTCCTGCCGGGTCGGACGCGGCCCTTCGACGGGGCGGCGGGAATGACTCCGATTCTATCCCGCGAAGCGGGTCGCGACCTGGCGATTCGGCGATCTGGGGGGTTTTCGTGGCGGGGTCGACCGGATTTGCCTTCTCAACCGTAGGTATCGCGTGGACCGCGCCCCGGAACGGCTTTGGGACCGTGTTTCCAGGAGGGGGCGTGGGGTCCGTAAAACTGGGCACGCTCGACGCCCGCCGCAGGGAACCGTTCGGCGATGCTGTTCAGCACCGTCGCCTGCATGAGCCGCAACTGCTGCGCCCACGCCGTCGAGTCGCACCGCACACTCAGCACGCCGTCCTCGATCGAGATCGGCGAGGTGTGCGCCGCGGTGTCGGAACCGACGATGTCGACCCACGAGGCGAGGAGCTCGGCGCGCGCGATCGGGGAGTCCCACCCGCGGGCCGCGGCCATGACCTCGAGCACGTCGCCGACGCCCCGGGGATCGCGGCCGAGACCGTAGGGCTCGCTCGTCGCGGCGTCCGCCGCGCGCTTGCGGCGACGACCGTCGGCGCTCCTCAACTCGGGATTTCCGAACAGTCGCCGCAGGCGCCGGTAGACCGCGACGTGCTCCGGCACGACCTCGGCGCGGGCGGCGGCATCCTTCGCGTCGTTCACGCCGGACCCTCGACGATCTGCCCGGCGAGGATGTGCACCGTGTTCGCGCGGAGCGGCTCGGGCACGTCGCCGAGCACCGCAGCCGTGATGAGCACCTGCTCGTAGCCTCCGATCGCGTCGGCGAGTCGGCCGCGGCGCGACTCGTCGAGTTCGGCGAACACGTCGTCGAGGATGACGACCGGATCCCCGAGCGGCGAATCCGCCCGCAGGGTCGCCGCGGCCGCGAGTTTGAGGGCGAGCGCGAACGACCACGACTCGCCGTGGCTCGCGTATCCCCGGGCGGGCAGACCGTTCAGCGTGAGTACGAGGTCGTCGCGATGGGGGCCGACGAGGGTGAGGCCGCGGTCGAGCTCCGCGCGACGCACGCGGGCGATCGCCGCCGTGAACGTCGCGCGCACCTGGGCCGGGTCGAGCGCGGCGGTCGCTCCGGCATCCTCGCCCTCGTCGTCGGGGGCCTCGCCGACGATCGAGAGCCGGGTCGCGAGATCCGCGGAATGGTCGTCACCGGCGATGCGCCGGTACGCGTCGGCGACGTGCGGGCGGATGCGCTCGACGAGAGCGTTGCGCTCGACGATGAGCTGCGATCCGAGATCGGCGAGCCGCTCGTCCCAGACGTCGAGCGTCGAGAGCTGCGACTCGGACACCCGCGCCGAGCGCACCGACTTGAGCAGGGTCGTGCGCTGCTTGAGCACACGGTCGTAGTCGCCGATCACGCCGGCGAGGCGAGGAGTGAGTTGCACGAGCAGCTGGTCGAGATAGCGACGTCGCCCGCCCGGGTCGCCGCGCACGAGCGCGAGATCCTCGGGTGCGAACAACACGCTCGCCGCGTACCGGGGCAGCTCGCGCGGCTTCGTGGCGACGCGATTGACCTGCGCGCGGTTGGCGCCCGCGCGGTTGAGCTGCACTTCGACGAGCACGCTGCGCTCGGCGTGTTCGAGCCGGGCGCGGATGATCGCCGCGTCGCGTCCTGCCCGGATGAGCGCCTGTTCGGAGGACACCCGGTGCGACCCGAGCGTGCTGAGGTAACCGATCGCCTCGACGAGGTTCGTCTTGCCCTGCCCGTTGCGGCCGACGAAGAGGTTCGGGCCGCGGACGAGCTCGACCGAGGCCTCGGCGTAGTTGCGGAAGTCGGAGAGCTGGAGGTGCGCGACGATCACCGGGCAACGGCTCCCGGGTCGGGCGTCACGCCTTGCGCACGGCGTGACCGCCGAACTGCTTGCGCAGCGCGGCGACGGCCTTCATCGACGGGGAATCCTCCTGGCGCGAGACGAAGCGCGCGAAGATCGCGGCGCTGATCGTCGGCACCGGCACCGCGTGGTCGAGGGCGTCGTGCACGGTCCAGCGGCCCTCGCCCGAATCTTCGACGTAACCCTCGATGTCGGCGAGTGCCGGGTCGTCTTCGAGCGCCTTCACGAGCAGCTCGAGCAGCCAACTGCGCACGACGGTTCCGCGCTGCCAGGCTTTGAACGTTCCCGTGACGTCGTGGATGAGATCATCCCGCGTCGCCATGAGCTCATACCCCTCGGCCCAGGCCTGCATGAGTGCGTACTCGATGCCGTTGTGCACCATCTTCGCGTAGTGGCCCGCACCGACGGTGCCCGCATGCACGAAGCCCTCCTCGCGCGGACCCTCGGGTCGCAGCGCGTCGAAGACCGGGAGCAGCTCCTCGATGTCGGGCGGCGCGCCGCCGGCCATGAGCCCGTAGCCGTTCTCGAGTCCCCAGATACCGCCCGAGACACCGCAGTCGACGAACCGGATGTTCTTCTCCGCCAGTTGCGCGGAGTGCACGGCGTCGTCGGTGAAGCGCGAGTTGCCGCCGTCGATCACGAGATCGCCGGGCTCGAGCACCGCGGCGACATCCGTGATCACCTGGTCGGTGATGGCGCCGGAAGGAACCATCACCCAGACGATGCGCGGCGACGGGAGGGCGGCGACGAGGGCGGCGAGATCCGGCACGTCGGTGACGTCCGGGTTCGGGTCGTAGCCCGTGACGTCCACGCCTCCGCGCCGAAGGCGCTCGCGCATGTTGCCGCCCATCTTGCCGAGGCCGACGAGTCCGATGTGCACGGCGGTGGCTCCGATCGACTCAGCGCAGCAGCAGGTTGGGCTGCAGGAGGTACTTGTAGTTGTCGGCGCCCGCGGGTTCCTTCGTCGAGTGACTCGTGATGAGCACCGGACCGGGCTTGTTCGGGTTGTCGGTCTTGGTGAACGACAAGCGTACGTACTCCGAGTGCACGGCGCCGAGACCGTCGAGCAGGAACGCGGGCTTGAGCGACACGACCGTGTCCTGGCCGACGAGCTGGCCCTCGATCGTCTCGGAGGCTTGGGCCTGCTCGACCCCGGCGGCCTCGAGGGTGACGCCCTCGATCGTGAACGAGAAGCGCAGAGCAGCCTCGCGCTCGAGCACGAGGGAGACGCGGCGAGTGGCCTCGACGAGGTCGGCGGTGTTGATGACCGCGTAGTCTTCGACGCCCTCGGGGAAGAGTCTCTTGACCGGCGGGAAGTTGCCCTTGAGTAGCAGCGAGGTCACGGTCTTCTTGTCGGCGCTGAAGGCGATGAGCTCGCGATCATCCCCGCGGCTGATGGTGACCGACACGGTGCCGCTGTGCGCGAAGGTCTTGCCGATCTCGGCAAGGGTGCGGGCCGGGATGAGCGCCGTGGTGCCTTCGGCCGACGAGTTGCCGGAATCCCAATCGATCTCGCGGACGGCGACGCGATAGCGATCGGTCGCGACGAGGGAGAGGCTGTTGTCACCCACCTCGAGCTGCACGCCCGTGATGACCGGCGTGACGTCGTCACGGGAGGCGGCCACGGTGACCTGGGCGACGGCGGCCGCGAAGTCCTCGGCCGGGAGCACACCGGTGCGCTCACTGATCTGAGGGAGCGTCGGATACTCCTCGACCGGCATCGAGCCGAGGGTGAACTTCGCCGAACCGCACTGCACGGCGATCTTGCCGTCGACGGTGGCGAACTGCACGGGGGCGTTCGGCAGCCGGCTCGCGATGTCGGCGAGCAGCCGACCGGAGACCAGCGCGCTGCCCGGCTCGTCCACCTCGGCCGCGATCTCGGTGCGCGACGACACCTCGTAGTCGAAGGAGCTCAGCACGAGCACGCCGTCGGCCGCCTCGAGGAGTACACCGCTGAGGATGGGCTGCGTCGTGCGCTGGGGCAGCAGCTTGACCGCGAACGACACGGCTTCGCTGAAGACGTCCCGATTGACCTGGAACTTCACGAAACGGCACTCCTTGCGCGGGCGTTAGGACGGATCCCGGGTGGGCCAGGATGTCACATCGATCCTGGCACAGGGAAGAGCCGACGGTTTCGGCACTTTCGTTGTCGAACATCGAGTACTGAGAAGGGAAGGTCTTCTTCTTAACCGGTGGGGAGATGTGGATAACTCGGCACGTCGCCCGTGGAGCGCTGGGAACTACAACGGTGTGACTTGATGACGACGTGTGGAGGCGGTGCCCCGGATCCGTGGAGAACTTCGCGGGCCTCCTGCGCGTTCCACAGTTTCGAGGCGAGAAGTCCACATCCCGTTCCGGTGTGTCGGGATAGTTTTCCACAGGCTGTCCACAAGGTGTGGAGTCGGGAAGACCGTTTCGTCTAGTCCCCCGTTAGGGGGTATCGGGAGGTCGACGAGGGCCGATGACGGTCAGAGCTTGTTGAAGCGCTGGTTCTGCTTGATGCGGGCCGTCAGCTCTGTGACCTGGTTGTAGATCGAGCGACGCTCCTTCATGAGTTCGCTGATCTTCTTGTTGGCGTACATCACCGTCGTGTGGTCTCGGTTGCCGAACAGCTGCCCGATCTTGGGCAGCGAGAGATTGGTGAGCTCACGACAGAGGTACATCGCGATCTGTCGCGCCGTCGCGATCGCCTGAGAACGGCTCGAGCCGTAGAGGTCGTCGACGGACAGTTTGAAGTAGTCGGCGGTGTGATTGATGATGTCGACCGGAGCGATGACGTTGTCCTCGTCGAGCGTGATGAGGTCTTTCAGCACCGTCTGCACGAGCTGCAGGTCGACCGGCGTGCGGTTGAGGCTCGCGAACGCCGTGACGCGGATGAGGGTTCCCTCGAGCTCGCGGATGTTGCTCGACACCTTCGTCGCCATGAACTCGAGGATCTCGTCGGGCACCTGGAGTTTCTCGCTCTGCGCCTTCTTGCGGAGGATCGCGATGCGCGTCTCGAGGTCGGGCGCCTGGACGTCGGTGATGAGACCCCACTCGAAGCGCGAGCGCATCCGGTCTTCGAAGCCGGTGAGGAATTTGGGTGCCACGTCGCTCGTGATCACGACCTGCTTGCTGTGATCGTGCAGCGTGTTGAACGTGTGGAAGAAGGCCTCCTGGGTCTCCACGGCGCGCTGCAGGAACTGGATGTCGTCGATCAGCAGGATGTCGACCTCGCGGTAGCGGGACTGGAAGGCCGCCGACCGGTTGTTCTGGATCGCGTTGATGAAGTCGTTGGTGAACTCCTCGCTCGACACGTAGCGCACGCGGATGCCCGAGTAGAGGTTCTCGGCGTAGTGACCGATCGCGTGGAGGAGGTGGGTCTTGCCGAGGCCGGAGTCGCCGTAGATGAACAGCGGGTTGTAGGCCTTCGCCGGTGCCTCCGCGACCGCGACCGCCGCGGCGTGTGCGAATCGGTTCGATCCGCCGATGACGAAGTTGTCGAAGTTGTACTTGGGGTTGAGCCGCGAATCGCCCCGGCGTTGGGAGACGTCGGTGACGGAGGGGATGGACTCGACCGCGGGCGCGCCGGCGTCGTCGGTGTCGCCGACCGGGCTGAGGGTCGAGGCCTGCATCTCGGGGTTCACGACGATCGCGAAGTTGGTGACGTCTTCGGCCGCACTCGTGATCGCCTCGATGAGGGGCACGCGGATGCGCTGCTCGAGCATTCCGCGTGTCAACTCGTTCGGCACCTCGAGATAGAGGACGCCCGCGAGAACGCCCTTCGCCTCGACGAGGCGGATGAACCCGTGCAGCTGTGGAGTGATGCGCTCGTCGGCGGCGAGGTGGGCGACCACAGCGGACCAGAGGTCGCGGGTCGTGTCGGTGTCGCTCATGCCTTCATCCTGGAACGCGGAAGTGGTTGTGCACAGGGTTATCCACCGGCCTGATTCCTGTGGACGAGGTGCCCGGCGTTCTCTCAGCGGGTGCGAACGACGGCAGTTCACCTTAGTTCTCACAGGTGTGGAGAGGTCAACCGTCGCGACCCGGGGACCGCGTCTCGCTGATCGCGGATCGGTGGCCGTTTGACCGAACGGCGCGCCGACCGTATCTTTAATCAGTTCACGCGCCGCTGCGCGCGACGACGACGACCTGATCTTCCCGGCCTCCGCCTCCGCGGCCGCCGGGCGTGGAGACCCTCATGAGCAAGCGAACCTTCCAGCCGAACAACCGGCGCCGCGCCAAGGTGCACGGCTTCCGCCTCCGTATGCGCACGCGTGCCGGCCGCTCGATCCTGGCTGCCCGTCGTCGCAAGGGGCGCACCGAGCTCTCCGCCTAAGAGCCCGTGCTCGCCAGGGCGAACCGCGTGGTCCTCCCTGCGGACTTCCGAGCCGCCGTCCGACGCGGGCGGCGCATCTCCACGCCCTCCGCGGTCTACCACCGGCTCGCCACCGACCCTGCGGCGCCCGCGCGTTTCGGGGTCGTCGTGTCGAAGGCGGTCGGGATCGCCGTCGACCGCAACCTCGTCCGTCGACGGCTGAAGGCTCTCGGACGAGGGTTCGTGGATGCCGGCCACCGCGGCGAGGACATCGTGATCCGAGTGCTCCCGGGAGAGGCGCAGGCGTCCTGGGATAGTCTCTCCGCGGACATGCACGCCGTGCTCGCCACCCCCGCTGCGAAAGATCCCCGCTGATGCGCGCGCTCACCTTCGTCTGGTTGCTGCCCCGCAACGTGTGCGTGCTGATCCTCCGCGGATACCGAGCCGCGATCTCGCCGCTCTACGGCGACGTCTGCCGCTACTACCCGAGCTGTTCCGGGTATGCGCTCGGCGCGATCCAGCAGCACGGCGTCGTGAAGGGCATCGTCCTCGGCACCTGGCGGATCGCGCGCTGCCACCCGTGGGCGAGGGGCGGCGTCGAC
This sequence comes from Pseudolysinimonas sp., assembly GCF_057350545.1. Lineage (NCBI taxonomy): Bacteria > Bacillati > Actinomycetota > Actinomycetes > Micrococcales > Microbacteriaceae > Pseudolysinimonas > Pseudolysinimonas sp. The sequence continues at coordinate 10,789 of NZ_JBMRCP010000101.1, forward strand.
GACGTGCCGGTTCGCCGCATCCCCCGCTACTCGATCACCGACTTCGGCTTCGTCATCCCGGCGAGCCACGGAAAGGGCTGACACAACCCCGTGGATATCTTCGCGTTCTTCAACACACTCCTCTGGCCCATCAAGTGGGTGATCGAGGCGATCCTCGTGGGGTTCCACACGCTCCTCGACTTCCTCGGGATGGACCCGGCCGCGGGCCTCACCTGGGTGCTGTCGATCGTCGGCCTCGTGCTCGTCGTGCGTGCCGCGCTCATCCCGATCTTCGTCCGGCAGATCAAGAGCCAGCGCAAGATGCTCGAGGTCGCCCCGCAGCTCAAGAAGATCCAGGACAAGTACAAGGGCAAGCGCGACCAGTTCTCGCGCGAGGCGATGCAGCGCGAGACGATGGCGCTCTACTCGAAGGCGGGCACCAACCCGTTCGCGTCCTGCCTGCCGCTGCTGATCCAGATGCCGATCTTCTTCAGCCTGTTCTCGGTGCTCAACGAGTCGCGACCGCAGGCCGACGGGTCGTTCAAGGCCGGCGTCGGCCTCCTCAACCAGGAGCTCGCGAGCCAGTTCGGCAGCTCGTCGCTGTTCGACATCGCGCCGCTGCAGCACAGCATCCAGTCGGCCCTCGCGGAGAACCCGGTCGAGGTCGTCGTGATCGTCATCGCGGTCGTCATGGTGATCCTCATGACCGCCTCGCAGTTCATCACCCAGCTGCAGATCATGTCGAAGAACCAGTCGCCGGAGATGAAGGCCTCGCCGATGTACCGGCAGCAGCGCATCCTGCTCTACATCCTTCCGCTGGTCTTCGCCTTCTCCGGCTTCGCCTTCCCGATCGGCGTGATGTTCTACTGGCTCACGTCCAACATCTGGACGATGGTGCAGCAGTTCATCGTCATCCGGAACATGCCGACTCCCGGCAGCGAGGCGGCGCTCGCCCGCGAGGCTCGCCTGGCGAAGAAGCGTCAGCGCAAGGGCATCGTCGAGGAGGACGGCGCGGTCGCGACCGAGGCCATCGAAGAGCCCAAGAAGACCCAGCGGCCCCAGCCGGTGAACAAGAACCGATCGAAGAAGCAGGGCGGACGCCGATGAGCGACATCACCGAGACCCAGACCGATACCGTCGACGAGACCGTCGAGACCCTCGACGGCGCCGAGCAGCGGGATGCGCCCGCGTCGGAGCAGGACCTCATCGACGAGGGCGACGCGGCGGCCGACTACATCGAGGAGCTGCTCGACATCGCCGACATCGACGGCGACATCGACATCGACGCGCGAGCCGGACGCGCCTACATCTCGGTGTCGGCGTCGGGTGAGTCGAACCTGCGACTGCTGTCGAAGCCCGACACGGTCGCGGCCATGCAGGAGCTCACGCGCCTCGCGGTGCAGAACAAGACGGGCCGCTTCTCGCGTCTGATCCTCGACATCGGCGGTTCGCGCGACGCGCGCGCGACGGAACTCGGAGCGCTCGTCGACCACGCGATCGGTCGTCTCGAGGGCGGTGCGGCGTCGGCCTCGCTGCCCCCGATGTCGAGCTACGAGCGTAAGGTCGTGCACGACATCGTCGCGGAGCGCGGCTACACCTCGGAGTCCGAGGGGGAGGGCCGCGACCGTCACACGGTCATCAGGGCCAAGTAGAGCCACCCGCGATGTTTCACGTGGAACATCGCGACCGCGTCCGACGCCCGGGGGAGACTCCGGGCGTCGGCGTTTCACGTGAAACATCGGGAGGATCGACGTGCTGGAGCAGGAACCGCCGTACGCCGCGGAACTGTTCGGCGACCACCTCGAGCAGGCTCGCGCCTTCACCGCCGACCTGGCCCAGCACGGCGAGGAGCGTGGCCTGATCGGTCCGCTCGAACTCGAGCGCCTCTGGTCGCGGCACGTCGTGAACTCCGCCCTCGTCGCGCCGCTCCTCGTCCCCGGGCGGGTGGGGGATGTCGGCAGCGGCGCCGGCTTGCCCGGCCTCGTGCTCGCGATCGCGCGCCCGGACGCGCACCTCGTGCTCATCGAGCCGATGGAGCGTCGCACCGAGTGGCTCTCGGAAGAGGCCGAGCGACTCGGTCTGCGCAACGTGACCGTGCTCCGCGGCCGCGCCGAAGACGTCGCGCTCGTGCCGTTGCTCGACCAGGTGACCGCCCGCGCGGTGTCGGCGCTCAGCAAGCTCGTCCCGCTCTGCGCGCCCCTGCTGCGCCCCGGGGGCGAGATGATCTTCCTCAAGGGAGAACGCGTGCAGCAGGAGTTGGACGCCGCCGAGAAGGCCATCCGCAAGGCGAAGCTGCGAGATCCCGAAGTGCTGGTCCTCGGAGAGGGGATCGTGCCCGAGGTGACCCGGCTCTTTCGGGCTAGGCTGGCTGACTGATCAGCGCGCTCCGTCGCCGCCCGCGATGTTCCACGTGAAACATCCGAAACCCCCTGTACCACCGAAAGGCTCCCTCTGTGAGTAGCTTCGACGCCACGACCCCGCTCGCCCAGGAGGTCGCCGAGCTCACGCGCCGGCGGCAAGCCCTCGCTGAGGCGACCCTTCCGCTGCCCGCCCACACGCGCATCCTCACCGTCGCCAACCAGAAGGGCGGCGTCGGCAAGACGACGTCAACCGTGAACCTCGCGGCGGCGCTCGCGAAGCAGGGCGCCCGCGTGCTCGTCATCGACCTCGATCCGCAGGGCAACGCCTCGACGGCCCTCGGGGTCGAGCACCGGGCCGAGATCGAGAGCGTGTACGACGTGATCGTCGGCGACGCCCCGATGCGCGACGCCGTGCAGCAGAGCCCTGAGTTCCCCGGCCTGTGGTGCGTCCCGGCGACGATCCACCTCGCGGGCGCGGAGATCGAGCTCGTCTCGCTCGTCGCTCGCGAGCAGCGGCTGCGGTCGGCCCTCGAGACGTACCTCGCGGAGCAGGCCGAGACGCCGTTCCACTACGTCTTCATCGACTGCCCGCCGTCGCTGGGTCTGCTGACCATCAACGCCTTCGTCGCAGCCAAGGAGGTGCTCATCCCGATCCAGTGCGAGTACTACGCACTCGAGGGGCTGAGCCAGCTGCTCGACAACATCCAGCTGATCCAGCGCCACCTCAACCCGGGCCTCGCGCTGTCGACGATCCTCCTCACCATGTACGACTCGCGCACCAACCTGGCCAACCAGGTCGTCGACGAGGTGCGGGAGCACTTCCCGAAGGAGACGCTGACCACGGTCATCCCGCGCTCGGTGCGCATCTCCGAGGCCCCGAGCTACGGGCAGAGCGTCATCACCTACGACGGCAACTCGCCCGGCTCGCTCTCGTACCGAGAGGCTGCGTCCGAGATCGCCCACCGGAGCGTCGCCTGATGGCGGCGGCACCCCGGCGCACCGGGCTGGGTCGGGGCATCGGCGCGCTCATCCCGAGTGGCCCCGCGGCCGAGGCCTCCCTCGACCAGGACCGTCCGGTCGACGTCTTCTTCGGCGCAGAGAGCGACCTGGTGGCGGTGCCCGGTGCGCGACTCGCCGACCTCGAGCTGACCGACATCGTGCCCAACGCCGTCCAGCCGCGCACCGAGTTCGACGACGACGCGCTCCACGAGCTGACGGTGTCGATCCGCGAGTTCGGCGTGCTTCAGCCCGTCGTCGTGCGCCCGCGTCCCGGGGCGGCCGAGGGGGAGCCGCAGTTCGAGCTCATCATGGGCGAGCGCCGCTTCCGCGCCTCGAAGGCGGCCGGCAAGACGAGCATCCCGGCGATCGTCAAGGACACCGCCGACGAGGCGATGCTGCGCGACGCGCTCCTGGAGAACATCCACCGCGCGCAGCTCAACCCGCTCGAGGAGGCCTCGGCCTACAAGCAGCTGCTCGAGGACTTCGGCATCACCCAGGAGCAGCTCGCCGAACGCATCGGACGCTCCCGTCCGCAGATCACCAACACCATCCGCCTGCTCAAGCTGCCCGAGTCGATCCAGACGAAGGTCGCCGCGGGCGTGCTGACGGCGGGCCACGCGCGTGCGATCCTGTCGGTCGCCGACGAGTCGGGCATGCGCAAGCTCGCCGACAAGATCATCAACGAAGACCTGTCGGTGCGCGCGGCGGAGGCCGCGGCCGGCGTGCTGGCGCCGCCGAAGAAGACGACCAAGCCCGTCGCAGGCAAGCGCCAGGATCAGCTCGGCGAACTCGCCGAGCGTCTCGGCGACAAACTGGATACGCGCGTGAAGATCGCGCTCGGCGCCTCGCGGGGCACCATCACGATCGACTTCGCGACGGTGGCCGACCTGCGCCGCATCTTCAGCGAGCTCGGGGTCGACCCGAACATCGGCTGAGGCGCGGTCGGTGGTCGATCAGTGCGACCGGGCGGGCGGCTCGCGGTCTCGACACGCGCCTGCGGCGCTACTCGACCACCGAAACCCTCAGCCCGCGCGCGCGACCTCCGCGAGGGTCGCGTAGACCCAGCCGACGTCGTGCCCCGCGGCCTCGAGCGCCAGCGGCAGCACCGACGTCTCGGTGAGTCCGGGCATGACGGCCGCCTCGAGGAACCACGGGGTACCGGCGGCGTCGACGATCATGTCGACGCGCGAGACGTGCCGCAGCCCGAGGGCGCGGTGCGCGTCGACGGCAGCCTGGGCGGCACGTGCCGCGACGGCGTCATCGAGACGGGCCGGCGTGAAGTAGCGGGTGCGACCCGCGTTGTAGCGGGCCTCGTAGTCGTAGAAGCCCGACACGGGTTCGATCTCGACGGCGGGGAGGGCTTGGGGGCCGTCGCCCGTGTCGATGACGCCGATCGCGATCTCGGTGCCGAGGATCCGCTGTTCGACGAGCGCGACATCCCAGTACGTGTACGCCTCGACCATGGCGCGCGGCATCGCCGCTCGATCGGTCACCACCGAGACGCCGAGCGCCGATCCGCCCTGAGCGGGCTTCACGACGAGGGGGAGCGGGAGCTCGTCGCCGATCGCCTCGAAGATGGCGTCGGCGCCGAGCTCGCGGAAGGCGTCGCGGCCGAGGGTGATCGAGCGCGGCGTCGGCACGCCCGCGCGTCCGACGACGACTTTGGCGACCGGCTTGTCCCAGGCGAGGCGCGCGGCATCCGACCGGGCGCCGACGAACGGGATGCCGAGGAACTCGAGCAGATCGCGCAGCGCACCGTCGTCGCCCGAGGCGCCGTGCAGCGCGGGCCAGACGACATCCGGTCGCGTGTCGCGCAGGTGGGCGAGCAGGGTCGCGTCCGGGTCGCGGAGTTCGACGTGGACGCCGTGCTCGAGCAGGCTGTCGGCGACGCGGCGGCCGCTGCGCAGCGAGACGTCCCGCTCGTGCGAGATGCCTCCCGCGAGCACCACGACGGTGCCGAGCGTGGTGGCCGCCATCAGCCGGCGAACGGGGGCAGGACGCCCTCGGGCTCGGCGGGCAGGGTCGCGACCGGGGCGGTCTGCTGGAAGTCGTTGAGGAGGCTCAGCTCGCCGTTGATCACGATCGAGAGCCGACGGATGCCTTCCCGGATGAAGTCGGGCGTCGGGTAGCAGAACGACAACCGCATCGCGTTGCGGCCCGTGCCGTCGGCGTAGAACGCGGTGCCGGGCGTGTAGGCGACGAGCTCCTTCACGGCGCGGGGGAGCATCGCCTTCGCGTCGAGGTGCTCGGGCAGCCGCAGCCACACGTAGAAGCCGCCCGTGGGAACCGTCCACGACAGCGTGGGGAGCTGCTCGGAGAGGGCCGACAGCATCGCGTCGCGTCGTTCGCGGTACACGCCGCGGAAGGTGTCGATCTGGCCCCTCCAGTCGGCGGTCGCGAGGTATTCCGAGACGACGGTCTGCGAGAACGACGACGGCGAGAGCACGGCGGCCTCGTTCGCCAAGATGAGTTTCTCTCGGATCGCGTGCGGCGCGACGGCCCACCCGACGCGGAACCCCGGCGCGAGCGTCTTCGAGAACGTGCCGAGGTAGATGACCCCGTCCTCCTCGACCGAGCGCATCGCGTGGGGCGGGGCCGCGTCGTAGTACAGCAGGCCGTACGGGTTGTCCTCGAGCACGAGGATGTCGTTCTGCCGCGCGATCTCGAGGATCTCCATGCGGCGTTCCCAGGGCAGCGTCACGCCCATCGGGTTGTGGAACGACGGGATCGTGTAGAGGAACTTGATCTTGCGACCCTCGGCGCGCAGGCGCGCGATCGTCTCGCGCAGCGCCTGCGGCTGCAGGCCCGAGTCGTCCATCGGAGAATGCACGACCTCGGCCTGGAACGACTTGAACACCGTGATCGCGGTGACATAGGACGGTCCCTCGGCGAGCACGACGTCACCGGCATCGAGGAAGAGCTTCGCGACGAGCTCGAGGGCGTGCTGCGAGCCCGTTGTGACGACGATGTCGTCGACACCCGCATGGATGCCCTCGAGCGCCATGACCTCGAGGATATGCTCGCGCAGCACGGGCATCCCTTGACCGGAGCCGTACTGCAGTGCCGTGGCGCCCCGCTCGCGCACCGTCTTCTCGACGGCGGCGGAGAGCAGCTCCTGGGGGAGGGCGGACACGAAGGGCATCCCGCCGGCCAGAGAGACCACCTCGGGGCGGCTGGCGACGGCGAACAAGGCTCGGACCTCGGAGGCCGACAGGCCGGCCGTACGGGCGGCGTACAGCCCGTACCACGGATCCATGTTGTTGCCCTGCGTCTGCATAAGCATCGAGGGTACCTGCCGAAACGCCCGTGGCCCCGCCCCCAGGACGGGGAAGGGGCCACGACGTGTCGAGTGGTTACGCCAGGAAGTCGGC